>JBEIPT010000393.1:0-3741 GCA_040376895.1 Lysobacteraceae bacterium
CCTCACGATTTGGCCAGCCGATCACGCTGACCGCAACCGTGGCGAGCGTCCCGTCAGGATTCGCGACGCCCACCGGCTGTGTGGTCTTCACGATCGCCGGTTCGCCGACGGCATGTATCGCGCTGACCGGCGGGATCGCCACAACATCAACAAGCAGCTTGCCAGTGGGTAGCCATGCGGTCAGCGTGGCATTCGCCCAGCAGAACTTCTTCCTGGCGAGCAGCCAGACGCTCGCCGGCAACCAGGAAGTCATCAAGTCCGATACCAGCCTTGCGCTGTCCAGCAGCGCCAATCCTTCGGTGTTCGGCCAACCGGTCACGTTGACGATGACGGCTTCGCCCAATGCGCCCGGAGCGGGGACACCCGGCGGCACGGTGAACCTCGACATCGATGGCTCGGTACAGGCATTGTCCTTGACGGGCGGAACCGTGCAGAGCACTCAGAACGCACTGACGGTCGGCACCCATACGGTTTCCGCTGCCTACGCCGGGGATCCATCGTTCAACGGATCTGCCAATGCCATCGGTGCGGGCCAGGTGGTCAACAAGGCAAACGTCGCGATCAGCCTGACGCCACCGGCATTCACTCCGGTTGCCAACCAGCTCTTTTCACTGACGATCAATTTCGCCGGCCAAGCGCCGTCACTCGCGGTGCCCGGGGACGTGGCAACGCTCACGGTCAACGGCAACACCGTGCAGACATACAGTGCAAATGCCTTGCCGCAGTCAGCCACCCTCAGCCTGAATGCGGGCACCTACAACATTGTGCTGGCCTATCCCGGAGATGCCGGTTTCAACTCCGGCAATTCGAGTCTCGCTGCGTTCACCGTGGCGCGTGCGGCGACCAGCCTGGGCATCCTGATCGACATTGACCCGAGCCTGACCTCCGATACGAAGACCTTCACGGTGCAGGCCGCTGTGGTGGCACCCGGTTCGGGCACCGTGGCCGGCAACATCGACTTGACGGTCGGCAATCTGGCGCCGATTTCGCTGCCGCTCACGGGCGGCCAAGCCAGCCACGCGACGAATGCGATTCCGGCCGGTTCCTGGACCGTCAGTGCCAGTTACCCCGGTGATGCCAACCAGCTGCCGGCCACGAGCAACCTGCTCGGTGGCATCACGGTCATCGACGTGCAAGTGTTCCGCGACGGGTTTGAGTGATTCATCGATTCGACTATCCGCCATGAACTTCAGACCCGGATCAGAGGGTCGTGAATCGGCACAGCCCTATTGATCGACCACACAACCCAATGCACGCAATGCGCCAGGCAGGGCTGGATGAAGTCCGGCCAGCCAAGGTGAGGTAAGCGTCACCAGCCCCACCGCGGCGATCCATGTTGCGGCACCGACGCGCCATCCGGGCTTCTGCAAGAGGGCCATGCTGCGCTGGCCCGACCACGCCACGGCCGTCATTGCCGGCAAGGTACCAATACCAAATGCCAGCATGATCGCGGCACTGCGCACCAGATCGGCCTCGAACCACGCAGCCATCAGCATCGTGCTGCTGAGGCCACAGGGCAGAAACGCCCACAGCAGTCCCGATGCGGGTGCACGCAGAGCCTGGGGCAACAGACGGATGGGCGCCTGCAGCTTTTGCAATACGGCCCACATCCACCGGCCGGGTGCCGACAGCCATGCCAGCTTCTGTCGGACATCCAACAATCGCACGGCGATCATCAGCATCGCCACGCCGACCAACAGACGCAGATAGAGCGTCCACGTTTGCGCCTGAAACAGTTGCAGAAACGACACCCCGATCACACCCACCACTGCTCCGGCAACCGTGTAGCCGAGGATCCGTCCGAGATTGAGTTTGAGTGCCGACCAGAGCGCCGCGGCGGGTGGTGAATCGGCGTTGAGTGCCACGGCAATCCCGCCGCACATCGCCAGACAATGCAGACTTCCGCCGAGCCCTGCGAGCAGCGCGGCGCTCAGGACCAGACTATTCATCGCGGGTTGCCGGCTCTGTCGGTGGCGCCACGGGAGGTTTGTCCATCGGCTTCGGATCGTCGCGCAGGATGTCGAGCGCCGGCGCGTCGAGATCGTCGTATTGGCCCGACTTCACGGCCCACACGAAGATCGCGCCGGCAAACAGCACGAGGACGAGCGCAATGGGAATGAGTCCGAGCAGACTGATCATCGTTTTTGCAGGCGCAGTGCGTTCAGGGTCACGAGCAAGGATGACAGACTCATGCCGAGCGCCGCCAAGCCTGGACCAACCCAACCGACAGCCGCCAGCGGCAACATGAGCACGTTGTACCCAAGTGCCCAGAACAGATTCTGGCGGATGATCCGGTGCAGCTTGCGGCTCAGGTCGAGTGCGTCGAGAAAGCCGGTCAACCGCCCGTTCAGCGCCACCAGATCAGACGCGTGCTGAGCCAGCGGGGCCGCTTTCGCGAATGTGAAGCCGACATCGGCCGCTGCCAGCACCGGTGCGTCGTTGATGCCGTCACCCAACATGGCCAAACGGTGCCCTTCGCTTCGACGAAGCTTGAGTTCCGCGAGTTTTTCCTCGGGTGACTGACTTGCGCGATAGGTTTCGATTCCCAACTGGTCCGCAACAGCCGTCACGGTGGCCGGCTGGTCACCACTGAGCAGAACCACTTCCAAACCCTGGGCCTTCAGTGCCTGAACGAACACCTTGGCGTCTGGCCGGAGCGCATCGACCAGATGGAAACGCGCAATCGTGCCCGTGTCATCCGCCAGGACAATGGTTCCGGCTGGCGCTTGGGTATCACCTGCCCAGGCCGGAGAGCCAAGGCGCCACATGTGGCCGTTGATCAGACCGGAGACACCGGAACCGGCAACCACCAAGACGCCCTCGGCTGACCAAGGCGAGGCACCGCGGAAGGCCTCGGCGACCGGATGGGTAACGCCTTGCTCCAGAGCACATGCAATCGCCAGACAGCTTTCCGCATCGAGATCGCCCAGGCACTCGATTGCGTCGACACGCGGCTGTCCTTCGGTGAGTGTTCCGGTCTTGTCGAGCACGACTGTATCGATGTCCTGAAGCGCCAACAGCGCGTCGGTGTCGAGACACAGCAGCCCGGACTTGCTCAGCCGGGATTCGGCTGCGAGCAACGCGGTCGGAATCGCCAACGCCAGTGCACAGGGACAGGACACCATCAATACCGCAAGGGCCAGAGGCAAGGCCCGTTCGGCGTCGATCTGCAACCAGACCAGTGTGGTCACTGCCGCCAGCACCAGAATGACCAACACAAAATGCTGTACCAGCCGATCCAGCCACAACGCCACGTTCGGGCGCGATGCCGCTGCCTGGGCGATGGCGCGTTCGATCTCCGACAGTCGCGTACCGGCCCCTACCGCAACCACGCGCACACGCGCCTGTGCATCCAGGCAGATCGATCCGGCCAGCACCCGGTCGCCGTGCCGACGGTCCTGCGGCTCCGACTCACCACTCAACAACGATTCGTCGAAATGCGCCCTCGGACTGTCGAGTAGTCCGTCCGCCGGGACGGTACTGCCGGCAGCAATCATCAAGACATCGCCAACCACAATCTGCTCGGCCGGAATCGTCTGTGGTGGTCCGTCGGTCACGCGAACGGCCAGAGCAGGCCGCGCTGATGCGAGTCGTTCCAGATGGGCCTGGGCTTTGCCACGAAGGAATCCTTCCAGGCTGCGCGCCAATAGAAGAAAAAACACGAACATCACGGCAGCGTCGAACCACACATGGACACCGCCACGGAGGGTTTCCACCAGACTGGCGCCAAACGCCAGACCG
>JBEIPT010000185.1:0-7236 GCA_040376895.1 Lysobacteraceae bacterium
CGGAGGCTGTGCTGATCGATTGGAAAAGCCGAGGCTGGATTGAGCCTGTAGCGGCCAACGCTCAGAAGCCCTGACTGCACCGTTTGGTGCACTGATTCGCGTATCGAACTGAAATGCGAAGACCGCGATGCGGGAGGCTCGTCGCATCGCGGCTGAAGCCGCTCCCACAGAGCTGAAAATTCCGGTACTCCTACCCGCCACGCACCCGCAAGGTCAGGCCTTTCAGGAAATTGCGCAGCATCTGGTCGCCACAGAGGCGGAAGTTGCGGTGATCGAACGACCGGAACAGCGCCGACAGTTCCGGCTTGGAGACCGGGAACCCGGCGCCCTGAAACACCTCATGCATGTCGGCATCCTTCAGTTCGAACGCAACCCGCAGTTTCTTGAGCACCACGTTGTTGTTGATGCGTCGTTCGACCGGTCGTGCCGGCACATTGGGATCACGGCCACGCAGGTGGATGATCAGGCCATCGAGGAAATGTGCAAGCACGGCGTCACTGCATGGGACATGGCCGGCGTCTTCGGCGCCTTTCAGCAACGCCGGGACATCGGCCTTGGTGATCGCGATGGATGCATCGGCCAGTTGGGCGATCTCCACGACTTTGGCGTCACTGAGATCCAGCATGTAGCGAATGCTGCGCAGAACATCGTTGTTGATCATGGGGTTTCCGATTGATTTGCGACGACCGTCGCCGACAGGCTGCCTATGGTACAGGCGCAGGTGCGAGGGCGCGGCCCATGAACAAACACCCCGCGTTGCGCGCGGGGTGTTCGGGTACAACGCCGAGAAGTTGCTTCAGCGTTTGTCGATCGGGACGTACAGACGGCTTGTCGGGCCCGTGTAGATCTGGCGCGGACGGCCGATCTTGGTGTCGGCCGTGACGTTCTGCTCGAGCCAATGGGCGACCCAACCGGCAGTACGGGCAATCGCGAACATCACCGTGAACATCTCGGTCGGGATCTTGAGCGCCTTGTAGATGATGCCGGAGTAGAAGTCGACGTTCGGGTAGAGCTTGCGCTCGACGAAGTACGGATCCTTCAGTGCGGCTTCTTCGAGTTTCATGGCGACATCGAGCAGCGGGTCGTGCACACCGAGGTCGTTCAGGACCTTGTGGCACATCTCGCGGATGATTGTCGCGCGCGGATCGAAATTCTTGTAGACACGATGGCCGAAGCCCATCAGGCGGAAGCCGGAGTTCTTGTCCTTCGCCTTTTCGATCGCCTTGCCGACCTGGTCGGCGGTGCCGATCTCCTCGAGCATCTTCAGCACGGCTTCGTTCGCGCCGCCGTGGGCAGGACCCCACAACGCGGCGATGCCGGCAGCGACGCAGGCGTAAGGATTCGCGCCGGTCGAGCCGACCAGGCGAACCGTCGACATCGAGGCGTTCTGCTCATGGTCGGCATGCAGGATGAACAGCAGGTCGAGGGCCTTGGCAGCAACCGGCGACATTTCCAGCGGCTCCGACGGCACTTCGAACATCATGTGCAGGAAACGCGTGCAGTATTCGAGGCTGTTGCGCGGGAAACGAATCGGCCAGCCGATCGAGTAGCGGTAACACGCAGCGGCGATCGTCGGCATCTTCGCGATCAGGCGGATTGCGGCCAGATGGCGCTGTTTCGGATCTTCGATGTCGAGCGAGTCGTGATAGAACGCTGCCAGTGAACCGACCACGGCGCACAGCATCGCCATCGGATGGGCGTCGTACTGGAAACCGTTGAGGAACTGGCGAAGCGATTCGCGCATCATCGTGTGATGCGTCACTTCATGCTCGAAATTCTTGAATTCGGTGGCGTTGGGCAGTTCGCCTTCCATCAGAAGGTAGGCGACCTCGAGGAAGCTCGAGTTCTGTGCCAGCTGCTCGATCGGATAACCGCGGTACATCAGGATGCCGGCATCACCATCGATGTAGGTGATTGCGGAACGGCACGCGGCCGTCGACATGAAGCCCGGGTCATAGGTGAACAGTCCGGTTTCCTTGTGCATCTTGCCGATGTCGATCGCGGACGGACCGACGGTGCCCGACACGATTGGCAGGGTGGCTGACTTCTGCGAACCGTTGTCGGTCAGGGTGACGTTGTTTTGCGACACGATGCTCTCCTTGGGGCAGGGGACGCGCACGCTTTGGACTGGCTGGGCCATTTTGTCCGCATCGCACGACGCTTCTATCGAACGATTGAATTATGGCAGTGATCGCAAAGAAATCGAACCAGTTATTTGAGTTGCCCCGATGCTTCGTCGGCAGTCCGGCCGACGAAACAATCTCTCACGTGACCGGACTGGGTTGGTCATCCCCGCTCAGGTGGGGATCCATTCACCGGGGCGATCGGGTGGATTCCCGCTTTCGCGGGAATGACGGATTTCGGGGTGGGGGGCTTCCTGGCCAAACAAGAACGCCGCCCAAGGGCGGCCAGGTTTGAGCCAAACAAAAACGCCGCCCAAGGGCGGCGCTTTCGCTGGAGGACGTCGGGCTCGGCCCGCGCCGGGCAATTACTTGCCGTAGCGCTTGCGGAACTTGTCGACGCGGCCGCCGGTGTCGAGGATCTTGTGCTTGCCCGTGAAGAACGGATGCGAGGCACTGGACGTTTCGACCTTGATGACCGGGTATTCCTTGCCATCTTCCCACTTCACGGTTTCCTTGCTCGACATGGTCGAACGGGTCAGGAACTTGAAATCGCAGGAGATGTCGTGGAAGACGACTTCGTTGTATTTAGGATGAATATTGGCTTGCATGACAGACCCTGCCGGGGTGAAAAGGACCGCGATTCTAGCCCGAGAATTGCCGCCCGCGCAAGTTTGACGCCACGCAGACCTTCCCCGAAAGGCATTCGCCTATGCTCCGGTCTGCAATGCAGATCCCATGGAGCAGCGCATGAAGCCCTATCGCGACCCGATTATCCGTCCTTCCGAGATCACCGATGAGCGTGATTTTTATGGTCGGCGCAGCCTGCTGGCGGCTCTGGCAGCCAGTCCGCTATTGCTGAGCGGCTGCGAGTCGGCCAGTTCCGAAGCGCCGGTCGGTCCGCCTCCGGTTGTGCCGAATGCCGGAGCAACGCCTTCGGGGCCTGCTGCTGGCGGGGCGATTCCGGGGGTCAAGACGTCCGCGCTGAGCACGAGCGAGCCCAAGACCACGTGGTCGGACGTCACCAGCTACAACAACTATTACGAGTTCGGCACCGGCAAGGACGACCCGGTTGTTCAGGCCCGGTCATTCCAGGCGCGCCCCTGGTCGATCACCGTGGATGGTGAGTGCGAAGCGCCAGGTACGCTGGATCTGGAAGACCTGATCAAACCTCATGCCATCGAGGAGCGTATCTATCGGATGCGCTGCGTCGAAGCCTGGTCGATGGTGGTGCCGTGGAACGGCATTCCTCTGGCCGATGTGCTGAAGCGGTTCAAGCCCACTTCGCGCGCCAAGTATGTGCGGTTCGTCAGCCTTGCCGACAAGGAGCGGATGCCCGGGCTCCGTTATCCGGTGCTCGACTGGCCGTACCAGGAAGGATTGCGCATGGATGAAGCCATGCACCCGTTGGCCATGCTTGCGGTCGGGGTCTACAGCCGTTGGTTGCCGAATCAGAATGGCGCGCCGCTTCGGCTGGTCGTGCCATGGAAATACGGCTTCAAGGGCATCAAGGCGATCGTGCGCATCGAGTTCACGAACCGCAAGCCGGCCACCAGCTGGAACGACTCGGCCCCGGATGAATACGGCTTCTATGCCAACGTGAATCCGGCCGTGGACCATCCGCGCTGGAGCCAGGCCAGTGAGCGGAGAATTGCGGCCGACCGCAACCTGTTCAATGCGCGTATTCCTACATTGCCGTTCAATGGTTATGCCGAACAGGTGGCGAGCCTGTACACGGGCATGGACCTGGCCACTTACTTCTGAGGCCGAACGCTGATGTATCGGTTTGATCGTATTGCCTGGAGCAAGCTGGTCTTGTTCCCGCTTGCCTTGGTCCCGGCTGGTTTGCTGGTGGAGGGCGTGTTCGCGAACAGTCTCGGTGCCGATCCGGTCGATACCTTGACTCACGCCACCGGCATTTGGGCTTTGCGGTTTCTGTTGTTGTCCCTTGCCATCACACCGCTTCGGCAATGGACTGGCTGGAACTGGCTGATCCGCTATCGGCGGATGCTGGGTCTTTTCGCGTTCTTCTACGCCACGGTGCACCTGGCGATCTATGTGGTTCTGGATCTGGGGGCCTACTGGGCCGATCTGATCACCGACATCACGAAGCGGCCCTACATGACGGTCGGGTTTGCTGCATGGTTGATCCTGCTTCCCCTGGCCGCGACGTCGACACAGAGGATGATCCGCAGGCTAGGCCGGTCCTGGCAAAAACTGCATCGACTGGTTTATGCGGCCGCCATCCTGGCGATCCTGCATTTCTTCTGGCTGGTCAAGGCTGATTTGCGCGAACCTGCCATCTATGCCCTGATTCTCGCGGTGTTGCTGGGGGCCCGGGCCTTCAAGGCATGGCGCAAACGACCGCTTGGCGCAAAGGATTGAAAACCGGCGGCGTCCCAGGCTTGGGTGATCAACATTCGCTCTCGACAGGTTGGGTCGACCCGGTAACAATCGGTTGGAATGATCCTTGCTTGTGGTGCGTCCCGCGTGAAGCAATCGCTGAACATCGGCCTGAATCAAAGCCTCAAGCTGACCCCTCAGCTGACGCAGTCGATTCGCCTTTTGGCCATGTCCACGCTGGAGCTGGAAGCCGAGCTGTCGTCGTTGTTGGACGCCAATCCCTTGCTGGAACGGGAGTCGGACCAGCAGATCGAAGACGATTTGCCCCTGGGCCAGGACGAGCCGACCGAGGCCCCGGATGTCGAAGTTGAAATAATCGACGACAGCCTCGACCTGGAAGGATTCGACGAATCGGCCGACTGGGCCGAAACCAGCGCCGGTAGTGGCAGTGGCGACGAAGACGAGAGCCTGGAGCGGAACGGTCAGCAATCCAGTCTGGTCGACGATCTGCGGGCCCAGGCCGCGTTGCTGCCGTTGACGCCACGTCAACATGCGCTTGCGGCGGTATTGATCGACTCGCTGGACGCAGACGGATACCTGCGTGCGCCGATCGAGGATCTGCTGGCTGCGTTGCCCGAAACCTGGAAAGTGCAGCCGGCCGAACTGGAGATCGTTCGGCAATACCTGCTGCATCTGGATCCGCCCGGTGTTTGTGCGCGCACGCTCGCGGAATGCCTGGCGGCCCAGCTCGAACAAGGTGATGCGCCCTCGGCTCTGCGTGCTCTGGCGCTCAAGCTGGTGCGTGAATATCTGGAGCAACTGCCGCGCCTCGATACGCTCAAGGTGGCCTATCGACTGGGTTGCAAGGAGGCCGAGCTGAAGGCGGCCATCCAGTTGATCCGTTCGCTGAACCCGAAGCCGGGAAACAGCGAAGACCGCGTGGCTGTGGAATACATCGTACCCGACCTGATTGCGCGCAAGGTCAACGGGCGCTGGCGTGTGACGCTGACACAATCGACGATTCCGGCTCTGTGCATCAACCGGCACTACGAACGGATGGCAGCCGAGTCGCGCGGTGATACCGGAAGTTATCTTCGCGGGCAGTTGCAGGAAGCGCGTTGGCTGATGAAAAGTCTGCAGCAGCGAGGTGAAACCCTGATCCGGGTGGGCGAGTGCATTCTTCGCGAGCAGGGCGCGTTTCTGGACTACGGCCCGGAGGCGTTGAGACCACTGACGCTGAAGCAGATTGCCGAAGAAGTCGGCTTGCACGAGTCGACGATATCGAGAGCGACACTGCGCAAATACATGGCCACGCCACGGGGCGTGTTCGAGTTGAAACGATTCTTCTCGAGTGGCGTCAATACGGACGGCGGCGGTGAAGCCTCGGCGACTGCTGTACAAGCCATGATCCGCAAACTCATCGAGTCCGAAGATCGGGCAAAACCGTTGTCGGATCAAACGCTTGCGGAGTTGCTAAAAAAAGATGGCGTACAGGTAGCCAGACGCACCGTGGCCAAGTATCGTGAGGCCATCAACATCCCGAGTTCGAGCGAGCGATGCCGGCTTTAGATGATCGAATTCCCTGCCCGCGTTGTGTTCAATTCCCGTTGCGGAAGCCTGCGGAATCGATTGGTCGCCTTGAAATGCCTCGAACATCCCCCAGATTTTTTTCAGCCAGCGCTGAAAAACCACGAGGTCGTGGTCGCTGGCGAACTCCGGTGCCGGAAACGGCACCGAACTCAAGACGGAGGTTCCGTATGCATATCGAAGTTTCTGGACACGGCGTAGAAGTCACCGGTGCCCTGCGTGACTACGCAAACGACAAAATGACCCGGGTCATTCGCCATTTCGACCACATGACAGGTGCTCATGTGATCCTGTCGCTCGAAAAGCTCCGGCACAAGGCCGAAGCCACCATCAGCGTTCCGCAACAGCGTATCCACGCCGAAGCCGAATCCAACGACATGTACGCCGCCATTGATGCCCTCGTCGACAAACTCGATGGCCAGGTGAGGAAACACAAGGAAAAACTCCAGGAACACCGCCGCGACCCCAAGGAGCGCGAGTTCGAGTAAGTCCGTTTCGATCAGACAAACGAAGCCCCCGAAAGGGGGCTTTTTTGTGGGTCAGGATATCGTGTCGATCCACCACGGCTCGGTACAGGGAACTTCCTCGCAGTTGTCGCCCACGCCGTCGCGATCGATGATGAGGTATCGGGAATCGGCGTTGAGCGCGATCAGTGGGTGGTGCCAGGTACCGGCGCGAAAATTGACGCCCTCGGCATTCGCTGCGAGGAACGCACGCGGACGTTCGCTCGGAGCAGTCGCCACGACGACAACATACGGTCGACCATCAAGCGGGACAAAGGCCTGCGAGCCGAGCGGATGCCGTTCGACGAGTTCCAGGACAAACGGAAATCGACGCGGTTGCGCGATGCCGATGCTGATGACAGCGTGACCGCCATCATGGGTCACGCGAGCCAATGCGTGCAGGCGTTCGGTTGTGCCGGCATTGATCGCAAAACGTTCCGCCGCGGCCGCAATGCCGATGACTTCGCCGAACGGCGCAAATGCCGCGGCTGTCAGTGGTTCGAGTTCGAGGCGGAACTGCGGATTCACAGCGGCTTGCCGCGCAGGCGCAGTCGCGACACGCCGCCGTCCGGGAAGATGTTCAGCCGCACATGCGTGATCGGCGCATGCGCGAGAATCTGCTCACGGAAGAAGTGTTGGCGGTCCATGTCGAGTTTCTGTTCAGGCAGCAGCATTGGCCAGAA
>JBEIPT010000613.1:0-1648 GCA_040376895.1 Lysobacteraceae bacterium
CGACGCCCTCCCCTTTCGCAGCGCGCCCCCCGGTCGCGGCGCCGTCAGGCAAGGCACCTGCGTAGCTCGTCGCCGGCAGTGCAGCACCACCGTCATCCCCCGGACAACAATCGACGTTGCTGGGTTGTCCGCCGGCACCATGGCCGCCGCCGCCGCGGAAACCTTGTCCAAACGCGACGATTCCAGCGTTCAAGGTCAGATTCTGTCCGGCCTCAATGGCAACCACACCGCCAGTGGAACCGTTCCAGGACATGGGCCGAACGGTGCCTGTCACCGTGACGTTGCGAGAGAACGGAACACGGATGATTTG
Source organism: Lysobacteraceae bacterium (assembly GCA_040376895.1). Taxonomy (GTDB): domain Bacteria; phylum Pseudomonadota; class Gammaproteobacteria; order Xanthomonadales; family Ahniellaceae; genus Ahniella. Next base: position 311 of record JBEIPT010000613.1, read on the forward strand.
GTACGCGCGTTGCCCATTCGTACCGGCCACCGCTGCCGCGCTCCGGAATTCTGCTGGTGTGGCCGGCGTGAATCCCACCGCTCCGCCAACGCTGGTCACTCTTGCGAAGTGAAACAGTCCGGTATTGCGAATATTCGAATAGCCCGATGACACACCGCCAGCAACGCCATCACCATACGCATCAGAGTTGGCATCATTGATGTCCGCATCCTGCATCTGGATGATGAGCATCATGTCGTTCACGGCAAATGCAGTCGTGTTGGCCGCCAAACCGGTAATGCTGTCAGTGCCGGTACGTTGGCCACCCAAGGTGACCGAAGTGGAGCCCGCGGCGAGTGTGCCAGTGCCGGCCCAGTAGCTGTTGACCACGCCCGAAACATTGATGTCGGCGACTGAACAGGTCTGCGCGAAAAGCAGTCCCGATTGGACGCAAAGGAGCACCGCCAATGCCGCACGGTGCCACCAAACCGACAAGACTCTGTTTGCCTTGTTCATTATTACTGCGCCCCTGATACCGCCATCATGATCCGCTGACAATGCGCGGCTCTGACAGCTTGTAGATATACCCGCCCCATTTGTCGATGTCGAAGAGGGTCAACACACCTTCAACAACGACTTTTGCATTCATTGCCGGTGATTCGGTCTGCGGAAGAACAATGTCCACAAATGTTTCGTTGCCACCCACTGTGCAGCCATCCTGGTCCACAGCCGGCAGCGCCGAAATGAGGAATCGGTTTCCTGACTCTGCATTCTTGCGTGGCAGAACATAACCCTTGACCTTCACTCTATTTCCCACCAGGGCACGAACCTCTGGTGCGACGACCGGTTCGGCAAAATAGGCCACGCCGCGGCCAAAACGATTGTTCGTGTTCTCGCGCTTCTCGATGGTGATGCGACCGAGCACTTTCCACGACAGCGAACCGTCCGGCTCTACAAGTTTGTCGCTTGCCTGGGGCAGGAGACTTGGCAATTCAGAAATCGCCGGCGCTATATCGCGTCGTCCGACGTGGTCTGGACTCGCCTGAAGTGATTGCGCCAAGACCGATATGCTGAACGTGCAGGCCAAGCAAAACAGAGCGCGTGTCCAGAGAAGCTTCACTTGGTTCCCTTTGCAGGAGCCTGCGGGTCATCCTTGCGTCCCGAACGATCGAAAAGTTCCTCATCAAACTTGTAGCGGAGTCGAACAAAGGCGCCCTTGCTGGTGTAATCACCCGAGACCAGGTCATCGTCCTTGAAACCAAAGAAGTTGTAGCCACCGGATAGCCACAAATTGTCGGTCAGCAGATAGCCCAACTCGAGTCCGAGGCCGTACTGACGCTTCTGCGCGCCTTGTCCAAG
>JBEIPT010000505.1:0-2506 GCA_040376895.1 Lysobacteraceae bacterium
CGCCTCGAAGACGCACGGCGTCACTGCCGGGTCGGGTGTCATGACCGAGTGTCAGCCAAACGCGCACAATGCCCTCGCCATCGGTCTCCAGCGTGAGATTTCGTGCGGGCGAGACGCCATCAGGTCGATTGGGTTGCGCACCGCTGCGCAAGGCACCGCTACCTCTCAGGATATCGATCTGCACAGTGTGGCCGGCGATCGGCGCACCATCGGAATCGAGTGCCTGGATGTCGAGTGGCTGCGGGAGTTCGGTTCGCGCAGGACCGGACTGTTGGTCACCGGAAACGGCCACGATTCGGCGCGTACCCACTGCCGTACGAAACACATGCACGAGGTGCTCGCGAACGTTGCCGAGGGCGTCACGCGCAAAGACCTTCAACTCATTGCGACCGATGGCCAGAGGCACATCGGTGCCGAGAAATCCGAGATTCGACACTTCTGCGTCAACGCTGACTCCGAGCGTCATATTGTCAATTCGGACCGTCGGTTGCAAGGCACCGGCGCGGCCTTCGACGGCATCATTGACGATGCCGCGGACATCGATGTTCTGTCCAGAAGTGGTTGTATCGGGTGTCGGTGATTCGATCCTGACCACGGGCGCGGTCTGGTCGACGTACACGGTGATCTGGGCCGTGCTCGTACGGCCCAGCGCATCGGTTGCTACAGCACTCAGCAGGTTCGTACCTTCGTGCAGAAAGAAGTTCGGAAACGTATAGCTCAACCCATCAGGCGCCATTTGTGCAGCTTGTTGGTTGATGTGGACCGAGGCAACCGCTGATGTGGTTCGTCCAGACACGGTGACTGGGCGCGCGACTTGCCCTGTGAGATCCAGCGCACCGCCTGCCATCGGCGCGCCGATACTCTGGGCGGGTCCAAGGATCGACCAGTCTGCGGGCGCGTCGATCGAAATCGCTGCGACCGGTTCGAACACGACCGGTATGTCGAGAGTTCGCGATACTCCGCCGGCGAATTCGGCCTCGGCCACGATCGTGTTCTCACCAGCGTTCAGAGCTACCGATCTGCCGTAAAAGCGGACATTCTGCACTTCGCGCACCGAAGTTGGCGGTTGCCCGGCAATTCGAACCCGGGACGGATGCCCCTCTGTCGAAGCAGCCAGGACTTCGATGAACGTTTCCGGTTCAATGATCGACGCGCTCGGATTCGGCAACACCTGTTCTAGTCGGTACTCGCGAACAAGATCGATCGTGAAACCGTGTACGGCCGTCATGCGGATTCCGTTGTCGGTTTCCAAAGTAGCATGCAGGCGATAGGTACCCTGCGGCGGCGCTTCGGCAAACACGTATCGCACCAGCAACGCATTGGATCCGATCGGTTCCATCGACGATGCGCCACTGATGTCAGCTCCGTTCAAATAGAGTCGAATGGCATCGGTCGGAATCGTGCCACGTGAAATCGAAGCTCGAACACGGATCTCCGGCACCGTGCCTGCCGGCAGTGTCTGGACCTCCGGCGATTCGAACGCGAAGGCGGGACGGGGTCCGGCCAGGAACGCCCAGCCCTCACTGTACTCATTGCCGACAAGGTCGAACACTTCCAGTGCAACGTGACGTTCGCCATCCGGCAGTGCGGCTTGTGGTTGGAAGGTGAACGCGTTTGCACTGACTTGCGCTAGCGCGGTGACATCATGGCCGTCGAACAGGATGCGGGTGCGTGCCGGATCGATGCCGGAACCAATATCGCCGAACGATCCACTGATCAACGGGGCCGCTGGTCCGTCGGGAACGTCACCGATCGGGCGAAGGTCGAACACATGGGGCAGGGTTCGCGTCGTGAACGACCAAGCCATCGAGGTGTTGCCATGACGGACTTCGACCGCATGAACACCTTCCGGCAAGGGAGTTTCAGACGTCCATTCGATTCCGGTGTCGCTGGACGAGGACACCTGGGTCCGGTCGATTCCGTCCACCAACAATCGCCATCCGGAAGTCGGCAAGGTCCCCTGTTTTAACCGGACGCCGATTTCGGGCCTCCAATCTGCAGGCTCGACCGCGTCGCGCTCTGGAATGGGAACGGCGAAATGCAGCGTATCAAGGGGTTCGAAGTCCGATTTGAATATTTCACTTGCCGCGACAGAACCGAACATCGGAAACATGACCAGGAATAGGATCACCCAACAAGCGAATGGAGTCCGAGGTTCTTCCCGGACAGCAAACAAGTGCGGCATCAATCGACAGATTCGATTGTCTGGAGTGATCGGTGTGGTGCTGTGCGAAAGCTTCATGCGTTGTTCTGACCCAAGTAGAAGTGTCCATCCGTAATGGGGAAATGCCGGAAATGCAGCGCAGCCCCGATCGTGTCGGCAGTCGCTAGTTTACCTTTTGTAACGTGGCTTTGTCTGCCGTCTGCGGGTATTGACGCAGACCCAATGTCATCGGCTGTTCACTTCACGTTCGGCCGTTCCGAACGATTTCGGCCAAGGAATGTTCGAGGAACGCCGCACGACGGAGTTCGCGGGCGCGATGTGCGTGGCCGGTGAGCCAAGGTA
>JBEIPT010000169.1:0-7751 GCA_040376895.1 Lysobacteraceae bacterium
GCGGCTTCAGCCGCGATGCGACCGGGTTCGAGGGATCGCGGCTGAAGCCGCTCCCACAGGATTGGGCGGGTGGCAATTCGCAGCTCTTTGAATGTTGCTGGAATAATTTCCTGAAGCAAACGTTCCACGGAGTGTCGTCAAGGCCCGAATAAAGTATGCCGGCTCTTTGGGCATATTGAATTCTCGCAATGGCAGTGAATTGGGTAAGCGGCGAGGCTGGGTCATTTCGACACGAATGACAGTTTGGCCCGGCAAAATCCGCTGGTGATTCTGAAGGGGCAATTTTGCCCGTCGGAGCCACTCATGTCGTACCTTGAATCGATCCACCTCCCGGTTCGGCGAACCGCCTCGATGAGTACGCTACTGACCCTGTTGTGGTCCATGGCCCTCGGCATCTGTGCATGGCCTGCCCGGGAAGCCGTGGCGCAGGACCTTCAGGTCACGGTCCTGCAATCTCCGGTCTCCGGATGCACGCTGAGCAACCAGGAGACGATCCGGTTCGTGATCTACAACCACGGCCCGACGCTTGCCGGCGGCTCGATCTTCTACGTCAACTACCGGATCAATGGCGGTCCGTTGCAGGAAGAGGGCCTGATGATCGGCAACCCCCTGCGCGCCAATGGCATCCTGACCTACACCATGCTGGCGCGCCCGGATCTGTCGGGAATGGGTGATTACGAGTTCGACGTGGGCGTGGTACTCCCCGAAGACCCGAACCCGTTCAACAATCGGCTGTCCACCGTCGTCCGCCACGCAGGCATGCCCGTGCCGGGCACAGTGCTCGCCGTGTCCCCCGTCAGCGATGGCGGAGAGCTTCTGTTGGCCGGGGAGTGGGGCGATGTGACCGAATGGCAGCAGTCCACCGATGGCCAACGCTGGCGGACGCTTGCCAACACATCCGGAATGCAGTTTTACGACCAACTCGCCGAACCGACGTCGTTTCGCGCGGTCGTCGCCCGGCCGCCCTGCCCGCCGGCAGCTTCCACTCCGGCAACCGTCTATCCAGTCCAGGTTTTCCGAGGAGATTTTGAATGAACCGGCTTCTGACAGATTTTTCGCGCATGATTCGGGCGCACGTCGCTCGAGTGTTGCTGGCTTGTACTTTGACCGTCTTGCTCTCGTCCGCCTGGGCACAGGATCTGGAAATGCAGGTGCTGTCGGCGCCGCAATCCGGCTGTAGCCTGAGCGCCAATGAGCCAGTGCGGATCCGTCTGTTGAACCATGGGCCGACATTGCCGGCAGGTACCAGTTTCCTGGTGATGTACACGGTGTCGAACGGTAGTGCGGCCTCGAATGATCTGGTCACGCTGAGTGAGGCGCTGCTCACGAACAACAGCGTCGAGTTCCAGTTCACCAATCCGGCCAATCTTTCGGCGCCGGGCAGTTACTCGTTTCTGGTGTCGCACAATCTGGTCGGCGACATCAACACAGGGAACAACACCATTCACGCGACCGTGGTGGTGAACAGCGCACCATCCACCGGCGGCACGATCAGTGCCGCAACGGATGGATCGTCGGGCGCGTTGACCTTGAACAACCACACAGGCTCGGTGCTGCGCTGGGAAGAATCCCCCGACAACCAGCGGTGGTTTGTCCTCGGCAATCAGGGCGACACATTGACGTATGTCGGCCTCAATGAACCTACGTGGTTTCGTGCTCGGGTGAAGAACGGGAGTTGCCCGGATGTCGTATCTCCCGCGATCCAGATGACACCCTGACCATTCGGTTCAGACCCTGAAGGGGTGCCCAAGCCCGGGGCATGGCATTACGCTATGGCCCCGGCTTGTTGTTGTCGAACCCCATCAGGAACCGTCTCATGAACCGCCACTGTCGTCTTGCCCTCGCCCTGCTTCTCTTGTCCGCCTCACCGTTTGCGCCAGCACAAATGTCCGATGGAACCCTCCCCGAAGCTGCCACCCTGAAAGCCGACGCGGCGATGGATGAATACAGCAAGAACCTGCGCGAGACCTTGATGGCCAAGATCGCCAGTGACGGACTCCTAGGCGCCATGGCGTTCTGCAGCAACGAGGCAGCGGGAATTGCCGGCGAGATTGGTCGCAAACACGGCATCCGCATCGGTCGCACCAGCCACCGGGCGCGCAACCCGGCCAACCTGCCCGACCACTGGCAGCGGGAAGCACTGGAGCGGTTCTCGCTGTCGGTCGCACAGGGTCGGGATGCGTCGACCCTTCGATACGGCAATGTCTCATTGGGTCGTGCCCAGATCGCGCGCGGGATCAAGGTGGATGCCGCGTGCCTCGCATGCCATGGCGCCAAAGAAGCCATGACACCGGAAGTCGTGCAGGAACTGGCCAAACGTTACCCGCAAGACCTGGCCACCGGGTTCAGGGAAGGTGACCTGCGCGGCTTGATGTGGGTCGAAATCGACCTGACTCCGCCGGTGCCGGTTGCGCCGCAATAGTTCGACGAGACTTCAAGCGAGGCCAATTCCTCGACAGGAAGGCCGAACTCCAAGCTCCGTCATTCCCGCGAACGCGGGAATCCACTGACTTGCCTCAGTCCTCCAAAACTTGTCGCAGAGAGTGGATCCCCGCTTTCGCGGGGATGATGTCCATGGGGTGGTGATGCAATCCGTGGCGAACGGTAGTCCTCCGCGCCGGCATCCCGGAACTGCAAGCTTGGCGGGAGCTGCGAGCATGGCGAACACTCACAACACCCGTCTGTCCCGCGAAAGCGGGAATCCACTGACTTACCTCAGTCCACCGAAACTTGTCGCAGCGAGTGGATCCCCGCTTTCGCGGGGATGACGTCCATGGGGTGGTGATGTAATCCGTGGCGAACGCCAGTCTTCCGCGCCAGCATTCCGGAACTGCAAGCGTGGCGGGAGCTGCGAGCATGGCGAACATTTCCCTGTGCTAGATTCCTGATCATGCTCAGGATCCTTTGTTCAATCACGGTGTTGCTGCTGTGCTGTGCGCCGTCCGTTGCGGTGTCGACCGATCGCGCCGCTGCTTGCCAGGCGTGGATGTCGAAAGTGGGTCGGCTGTCGCCGGGGACGGTCTATGCGGCGCACATCTCACCCTGCATGGAACAAGACCTGCAGATGATCATCGAGGCCGAACGAGCGCTCGACGAATACATGATGCACAAGATCGCCCTCCCCCCCGAAGCGACATCTTCAGTTGCCGCGGAAGCCCTGCTTTCGGTGTTGCAAGTCAGCACGAACTGGCCGGAATTTGGTAAGTCGCATCTGACGGCACACCTCGAATCCCGTCAGGTGCAGGATCTGAATCACTTCCGAGACAGGCTGAAGCGGGATCGCCTGCTGGTCGGATTGCGACTTGCGCTCTTGTCCGGTGAACGGGACATTGCGCTTCAGTTGCTGAACGACCTGCAGAACCAGGTAGCGGCCCACGAAGGCGAAGACAGCTGGGAATTGGGTGATCTTTCGCTGGACCGGATGAACAAGATTCGACGGATTTTGACGGGACAGCAGGGAACGACACTGATCCTTCCGATCTCTGCGCCGCAGGCGCCGTGGCTGGACACATCGATCCAATACATCGAATGTGCCGGCACGCGAAGATTCCCCGGGCGAGCATTGGCGCTTGATTTGCCGACCGAGATTGACGCCTATCTTGCGGTTGGCCAGTCCGAGTATGCCTTGCACCATTATTTGGCGACGCATTGGATCAGCAGCCTTGGTGAAGGGGGTTTCCCCGATCGTCTGCGCGAGATCGCCGAACATGCGTATGGTTCGAGTCGCGCGGGCGCAGAGTTCGAAGCGGCACTGAATTCTCTTCGTGTTGATCATGGACCAAATGGACCCCGGATCGAAGTGAACCTGTTCGGCCAATGGCTTCCGATTCCGGTGCCGGTGGTCTGGCCGGAAGAAACCGACCTGGAGTCCGCCGGCGACGCCGAGGCGCCAGAGCCGGTCTTTACCGACTTCGACATCAATCTTGACGAGATTGCCGAATCGCTCCGGGATTACTGGGATTGGCAAGATATCAACCGGGCAATTGGAAGTTTCGAGCGGCGAATCGGTACGTGCGCCCCGGAGTTCAATATGCCGGCTTATCAGAAAACATCCGATCGGATCAGAAAGCGACACGGTGCCAGATTGCCCAAAGGCTTCGTTATACGAATTGACGAAACTTGCCCTCGTCCAGAGTTCAGTCGATAGCCGAGGCAAAGCCGCATCAGACCCGGGCCCTTCTCAACTCGTGACGCGCACAAACCGCTAGCCTTTATTTTCGTAGACTCTGCTCGACCCTTCATTGATCCGCGGTCATCTCAGAGTCTTCGTTTGTTCATCGCGTCGCCTTGAACCTTCGCTCATGTCCTCAGACCAACAGCATGCCTGCACTCGACGTTCGGTCATGCCTGAGTCCGAATCGAGTTAACGAGGCCGTTGTGCGTCCTTCGCCGGGACACGGCTTGGGCCGATTCAGAGCGATGAATCCCGTCAGAAACAGATCATTAACGGGTCGGAAATTATCGTCATTTGGTAGTAGTCGATACGGCGACTGCCTCGGAGTGAACAAATCCAAAGAGAACCATAACAATGAAAAATCTCAAGTATCTGGGCGGGACATTGCTCGGCCTGAGTTCGCTGGCGCATGCTGGCGATCTTGTCCTCAGTCTCGGCGGTTCGAACACCTACCGTATCCCACTCAGCAGTTCCACGAACATCAACATCAGTCCGGTCACCGGTGACGTTTCAGCCAGGCCAGTGAATACATCCGGGAGCGCGGATGACGGCTGGTGCCCCGCAGCAATGGGTGCGCCTCCTCCTCCCGTGTTCACTACGACACTCTCGGCCACGGTTACGTCCCTTCCCATCGGTGGTGGCACCACGTCTTTGATCTGGGCCGTAACTGCGTTACCTCCACCGATCTGTACGACGTCAGCAACTGAACTACCGTCAGGCGTGAGTGCGGTCGAAGGCTGGAACACGGTGATGCCCAACGCCAGCACCGGCACGATACTCACACTGACCGAATCGGGCATTTACCGCTTTAGCTTGAGTTGCACGAACGCTTCGGGGACTACTGCGCGATCTGTCACTGTCTCCGTCGCCGGTCAGGACTTCCCGATTTGTGTGCATTCGGGACCACCTGTCGGCATGACCCAAATGAATTCCTTCGTGAATACCGCCAACACCCGCGCGGCCGGCAATCAGGAATGGGCTGTCGGAACCACGTTGAACACGAATCGCTGGAGCCCGGATCCGACCAGCCCACCGAATGGGACTGCGCCTGCCCGCTCTTTGCTGGGTCGATGGGGCGTTACGACCGGGGATACCGCAGTGATCCCGATTCCGAGCAACCAATTCCTGGCGTTCAAGTTCGAGACGATCGGTGCCGGCATGAATCGGGCAGGCTCGATCACCTGGGAACAACCGGGGGAAAACGCGGCACCCGTTTTCGCAACGATTTCTCCGTGTCCGGGCGACGCCAATCCGCCCGAGCAACGATGCAAAAGCCCATACAGCGGCGCCGCCGGCCTTGGCTGGACATTTGGATCGACTCCAGCATCCTGGTGCCCGCTTTCAAGCGGCGCGACTTACTATCTGAATGTGTTTTTCCGTCGTCCAGAACAACTCGATGTGACGGACTGCTCATCGGGGACATGCTGGTGGTTGGTAACGCAAAGTTGCCAACAGGGCTGCGAATCGGATCCGTCTGCCAATAAGTGATCGGCGACGACGTGCCAAAACCTCGACGCAGACGGCCATGACGCCGAACACATCCACCTACTGGGTCATGGCATTCAAGCGACTTCGATATAGCGATATGGCACTGGACCATACCCCGGAAAGCACGCGGCATGGAGGTGGATGCCCGTGCCTGCTTGAGGAACTGGCCAGACCACGACTTACACTTGCGCACAAGTTGAGCCATTGGTTTGCGACGTCTGCGTTTTGTAATCGGAACTCAAGAGTGCGACCACCTTAGGCTCCGTCCCGACAGGTGGCGGGCGGGCCAGTCATTGGGAAGAACCGCGTCACCTTTGTGCCGGCTCACACTTGGCGCGAGGTACTTCTGAATCTGTTTTTCCGCCACCTGGAACAACTCGATGTTAAGGACTGCCTATCGGGAACATGCTGGCGGTTGGTAACGCAAAGTTGCCAGCAGGACTGCGAAGCCGATCCGCCCTCAAAGTGATGTCCAACGGCATGTCATGACATCACCTCAGCTGCCCATGGCCCGGACTCCGGGTCACGGGCACACGCGGCAACGTCACTCGTACCGAAGCGCCTCGATCGGATCCAGCGAGGCCGCTTTCGACGCCGGCATGATGCCGAAGACAACACCGACCAGCGCCGAGAATCCTGCTGCGGCCATGACCACCCACAAGGGCACCGTGGCCGGCGGGAAGTTCGGGATCAGTGACGCGACACCCATACCGATCGCAAAACCGAGCACGATGCCGATCAACCCGCCGAGCAACGCCAGCAGGCCGGCCTCGAGCAGGAACTGGATCAGGATATCGCGTCGGGTCGCACCCAGCGCCTTGAGAATCCCGATCTCGCGCGTTCGCTCCGTGACCGATACCAGCATGATGTTCATGATGCCGATGCCACCCACGAGCAGCGAGATGCTGACGATGCCACCCAGCACGGCGGTGGCCATGGTGGTGATCTGGCTGAACTGTTTGACCACGGAATCGGCCGCCTCGACCTTGAAGTCGTCGTCCTTGCCCGGCTTGATGTCGCGCGACACCCGGATCGCCCGTTTGACGCGGGCCCGAACCTCTTCGACTTCTTCGAGCTTCGGCACGGTGAACGAAACCGAGAGGAACGGTTCCTGATTGTGACCCATCATCGCGCGACCGACATCGAACGGGATGATCACGTAGTTGTCCTGGCTGAAGCCGAGGACCTCACCGCGTTTCTCCATGATGCCGACGACCTTGAACCATTCCTTGCCGAGGCTGAAATACTCACCGACGGGGTTCTCCGGCATCTTCAGATCATCGCGCAACTGGGTGCCGATCACCGCCACACGGCGGTGGCCCCGGTCGTCACTTTCGACGATGAATCGCCCCGACTCCGGATAACGCGCACGCACTGCCTGGAACTCTGCGGTTGTGGCAAACACGTCCGGCGTGGTGGTGCGACCTTTGTAGCTCGCCCCACCGGCTTGCACCTGCATCATCGGCGCGACCGATCCGACACCAGGAACACGGTGGCGCAGCGTTTCCACGTCCTTGAATCGGATCTGGTTGATCTTGCCGGTACGGAAATTTTCGTTGTTGTTTTCGGCGCGCAGCGTCAGCGTGCCCGCGCCGATGTCGGCGAACTGCGCCTTGATCGATTCGGAAAATCCTTGCACCAGCGACACTACGGCAATCACCGAGGCGGTACCGATCAGGATGCCGAGTGTGGTCAGAAAGCTGCGCAGGCGATGCGCCATCAAGCTGGTCAGTGCGGCGCGCAAGGCTTCGAGAAAAAGATTCATGCCGACACCGCCGTGGGATTGGTCTTGCTGGTGTCCTGCACGATACGTCCGTCACTCACGCGAATTGTCCGTTGACAGTGTGCAGCGATGTCCGGTTCATGCGTGACCACCACGACCGTCTGGCCCCGGCGATGCAGCTCGTCGAACAGGGCCATGATCTCGGCAGACGTCTTCGAGTCGAGATTGCCCGTCGGCTCATCGGCAAGCAGGATCGACGGTTTGCCGACCAACGCACGCGCCACCGCAACACGCTGGCGCTGGCCACCGGACAACTGGTTCGGACGGTGACCAAGACGATCACCCAGACCAACCTGCTTCAGCGCC
>JBEIPT010000077.1:0-11475 GCA_040376895.1 Lysobacteraceae bacterium
CGAACAGACGCCGACCAGCATCAGCGTCAGGCCGATCTCGGCAGGGCTCCACTGGTACCGATAGCCCGCATAAAGCGCAAAAGTTGCGGGCAACACATAGTGCGCCAGGCTGTTCAGGAAGTGGACGCCAGCCAAACCCAACAATCGCCCGTGGCCCGCCAGCCAGATCAGTCCGCCGACCGGGTTGGCTCGAGCCCAGGAGAATCCCGACCGTTTTTCCGGAGGCAGGGATTCCGGCAACACGAACCAGCCATAACAGAAGTTGGTGAGGCTCAAGCCGGCTGCAACCCAGAACGGCAAGTGCAGATCGATGGCGCCCAATGTCCCGCCCACGGCAGGCCCAAGAACAAAGCCGATACCGAACGCGGCACCAATGCTGCCAAATGCTGCGGCTCGTTTCTCCGGCGGTGTGACGTCGGCGATATAGGCACTCGCCGTGCTGACGCTGGCGGCACAGATACCCGAAACCGCGCGTGCCACGAACAACCATGGCAATGACGCCGAGAGCGCCATCAGGACATAGTCGAGGCCCAGTCCGGCATTCGAGAACAGGATGATCTTCCGGCGCCCGAATCGATCCGACAAGGCACCGAGCAGCGGCGAAAACAGGAACTGCATGCTCGCCCACAGCACCCCGGCAATGCCGTAGTAGTGCGCCGCACGCACGGTGTCGCCGCCGAGGAATGACTTGAACAGGTCCGGTAACACTGGAATGACGACGCCCAGCGCCAGCATGTCGAGGGCGACCGTGATGAGGACAAAGCGGACGGCGGCGGGGCGTGCGGTCATGGACTGATCAAGGCAGAGCGCGGCCGACAATCATGCCAGAGAACCCTCACGTATCGACGCATCGTCTCACCGATCAGAACCGAATCGAGTTTCATCCAAAAAGTCCGACCGGTGATCGTAGCCACTTGTTCAGGCTTCTGATCCACCAGCCGATTCGCTTCGCGGCTGGCAAACGCGCGATCAGACGATTGTTGATCTGCAGAAAGTAATACCGCCCGATCAGGTTATCCGGCCAGTTTCGATGCAGGTCACTCAGCGAAGCGGACACGTTGTCATCGAGGCATCCCCGAATCAGCATCATGCCAAGGCGGCAATCGCGACTTTCGTTGTCCGGTGCGTCCGCCCCTGTTCGTGCCAGTTCAAACCACTCCTGCCTGGTCGGTCGGCCAAGCAGATAGGCGTCCAGCCACGCAAAACAGGCATGGTATCCCCGCCAACTGGCGTCGTCGCGAATCGCTGCTTCACGGATTGCCAGACTTTCCGCACGGTCGGCTCCGGCAAGGAACGCCAGACTAAGGTTTGCCGCGATCCAGCCGCGCATGGCGCCCTGGGTTCGCCAATCATGCCCCAGGTTGCGGAGCATCCGCGTGCGTCGATAGGTAATCAGGCAGTAGCCCATCTGTCCGCGCAATAGCCAATCCGATTCGAACAGGGATCGATGACTGTGGAGCAGCTCCACCACAAATTGCTCCGTGTTGGGGTCACTACCAAGGTGGCCGAGCATGGTGCAGACGACGGCTCGATCAGAACCGAAGGTATGGCCGCCTTGCATGCGGTCCAGAACCTGCTCCAGTCGCCCGAAACAGTATGCGTAACGCTGCATCACCAGTTGTTCGGCGATTGCCGTGCCTTCGTGCGGGTGCAGCAAGGTTTCCTGCGCCACGTCGAGTAGATCCGGCCAGATTCCCGCGTGTCGTCGGCGGAGGTAGTTCAGATGCAGCTCACCGGTGCCCGGTTTTGCAATCAGGGTCCGGAAGGAAAGAACTGCGTCGTCATGACGCTTCACTTTCAACAGCGTCTCGACTTCCATGGTGTCCAGCCACGGATCGTTGACACGCTGCCGTGCCTGTTCGAGCAGATCCCTTGCGGCACCGGCGCGGTCCTGGTCGCTCTCGAACTCGATCAACTTGCGCCACGAATCGACGTCTCCAGGGGTCTGCCTAAGGACCGTGCGGAACATTTCCGCCGCACGTTCATCCATGCCATCTGTCGAGAGCAACCAGCCCAATTGGCGTGCCGCCCAGACATCGTCGGGATTTGCCTGCAACAGCGCGTCCAGCGACTGTCGGGCCAGATAGTGATACTGCCGATCTGTGGCCAGTTCGGCGCGCAGGCGGTGCAGGGGCAACTGGTCGTGCCTGTTTTTCAACGCCTGATTGAGCTCCTGCAGGGCTTCATGGCGCTGGTGGCCTTGGCAGAGAATCCTGATTCGACGGGTCAGAATGGTGGGGTGTGCGCGTTCGGGGTCGAATTGGTCGAGCAAGACGAGGGCTTCTTCGCTTCGCCCAATTCGCGACAGCGTATGTGCCTTGAGTGAGTGTGCGTCCACCAGTTTCGGATTGATGGCCAGGGCACGATCCAGAGCGATCAGCGCACGCTCCGGGTTCAGGTCGGCACAGACGTAACCCAGTCGGAACCAGGACTGTGCCGCGCCGGGGCGTCGTTCGGTCAGATGCAGCGCCAATGCTTCGGCCTTTTTCGGTGCCAGGTCATCCAGTTGCCACCAAGCCCAACCATAGTCTTCGTTGAGCCAGATCGCTTGTTCCAGCAGCTTGATCACGGTTGGCCAATCCTGGCGTCGCATCAGCAGTTCGGCGCGATTGCCGAGCAGTGCCGCATTTCTCGGTTGTCTGCGGGAAGCTTCGACGAGGACCGCGTCGGCTTCGTCCAATCGCCCCAGATCGGCGCACAACTCGGCGACCAGAATGATCGCGTCGTCCCATGTTGCGGACAACGCCAGCGCCTGGCGCGCCGAGTCGAGCGCAGCCTCCCGATTCTGCTGCATTTCGGCCCGCGCACGGGTGACCCAGGCGATCGGCAGATTCGCGTGATCGAGCGTCATGGCCGCCGCCCGGCGTACCGCGTCCGTGGCATCCAGTTTCATCAGGATACGAATGAGACCGGTCTGCCATTGCCAGCACTCGCCAAATCGTGACTCGCGCGACTGCCATAGTTCGAGAATCCGGGGCGTCGCCAGGATCGGACTGGCGCGATTCAGCCAACTGAGCAAGACGGTTTCGTCTTCTGCGGCATTGCCGACGATCTGCCAATACCGTTCCAGGAATTCACTGCGCAGTTCGCGTGGCGTCAGTTCCAGTGACTGTTCCAGCGCGTAGGCTTGATCGCCGCCCGTGGCGAGGGCTTGCCACCAATTCGATAGGGCATCGTCATATCGGATCTGGTGTCGTGCCACGTCACCCAGCAGATTGAATGTCGCAGAGGCATGCGGTTCGATCTGGGCGGCTTGATGGGCTGCCTGGACGGCCTGGTCGATCCGGCCCTGACCCAGTGCGCTGAAGCCCAGTTCGCGCCATGCCCAGGCGTTTTTCGGATGCTGGCGGAGCGCCTGCTCGAGCAGCGCGATCGACTCCCTGGGCCGATCCTGGCCGAGCCATTGGCATGTCAGTTGCAGGATTCCCTGATGGTGCGGGAACCGCGCACGAACTCCGAGCAGGTAATCGATTGCGACGGCTGTCCCTTCGACATCGGCCAGAGCGCTCGCCAGCCTTCCGTGCAAGTCGACTGCCAGCGGTTCGACTTCAATCCGCTCGCGCAGCACCTCGATGGCGTGTGGTGAGTCGCCACTGTAGATCAGCGCTTGCGCGAGTTGGCGGCCCCCTTGCGGATGCCGTCGCCAGGCCTGCAGCGCACGGATCGATTCCTGGTTCCGTTCCGTGCCCATGTCCTGCTCGATGCGACGCAAGACAACGTCCGGGTCGTCAGAATATTCGGCCGTGAGTTCATCCAGCAGAGTTTGTGCACTGCCGTCCCGATCAAGGCGCTCGAGAGCCGAGATCAACGTGAGTGCCGGTCCGCGTGATTTCTTGCGCGCTTCGAGATCCCGTTGACGCAGCCATGCCAGAGCTTCTTCAGTCTGTTCGCTTGCCAGCGCGGTTTCGAATACAGACCAGGCTGCATTTTCGCTCGAAGGCTCCTGGAGGCTGGCCAATTTTGCCAGCCAGGCTGCCTCGCAGTGCGCGCGTCTGCGCACAGCGAGATCTGATCGTGCACCGAACAGCAGCGCGCTGACCGGGCGGAGTTTGCTGGCTCGCTGCAGCAGGTGTGCAGCCTGATCCCATTGGCGGGCATCCTGCATCTTGAATCGGGCAAGCGAGATCAGGAAATTCGGGTGCGCGCTTGCGAGGGTCGCCTGATGCAGCGCCTGTTCCCGTTGCGCAAACGATTCCTGTTCGGCGGCCGAGTGAAGGCGACACCAATGCAGCCAGCCATCATGCGGAAACAAAGCAAGCAAGCTATCGATGGCGCGCAACGTGCCCTGCCGATCGCCGTCGAATCCAGCAATGGCCCACTCGGCCATCCTGACCAGTCGGTCCGAATCGGGAGCGGCCGAGAGGTCGGAGAGGTGGTTGATCGCGGCATCGCGGTCGTGCCGATCCAATGCCGCCTCGAGGTGGCCGTAAGCGACATAGGCCACCGCTTCGGGGAGTTCCATTGCCTGCAGTTCCGCTGCACGGGCAGGATCCACGACAACCAACGCCCGTGGTCCGCTTGCCATCTGTCCGAGACGGAAATGCCGCGCATCCACTTCATACAGATACCCGGTGCCGGGGTCGCGTACCGTAAAGAGTGCAGACGCCTTATCAAAACCCACCACAGCCTGCAAATGTCCGGTTTCGAAATCCTGAGTGGCTACCGCGAATGGCATGCCCGACTGAAGCAAGGCAATGGCTGATGCTGCGGTCATCCGGAACTCGCAGGTGGTCAGCCCTTGGGCGCGCAGGTAGCGGGCCTGCTCCACTGCGCGCGTGCCTCCGAAACAGATGGCGTCGGCAATCGCTTCTTCAGAGCGCGCGTGACCGATGAAATCAAGCAGCGAGGCCAGGGTCGCGGGCGCGCATGTCAGGAATCGCTGACGCACTGCCTTGACCGGCAAGAGGATCGGTGGGCCAGCATCCCCGGCCTCGTCCAGTCTCTGCGCCACATTCGCCCAGAATGGGCTGGTTTGGGCCGCAACCGCAATGAATGGGCGCGCCACGGTCCGCTGACCTTGTCGCAAGTGCAGGCGCGCGGCTTCCCCGGCTAACCATCTTTCAACGTGCGCGCCTGGCAAGGGTGTGAGTTCGCGGTAGCGCTGACTCCATCGCGCAAGCAGATCCGGTTGGTTGTCCTGCACCGCGCGCACAACGCCGTACGCGGCAAATCGAGGATACTCAAATCGATGGTTGACCTGTTCGATCAGCTCAGCCTGCTCATCACGGGCATCAAGTTCGCCCAGCCAATAGAGCAGCGTTTCAGCAGCGGGGCGGTATTCCGGATGTCGTTCGATAACGTCGCGCGCAAGGGACAATGCTTCATTCCGCCGATCGGATACCCAGTGCCACCGCGCCACGGCAGTGGTGACTCTTGGCGAATCGGTATCGGGTCCGGCGACTTCATCCAGCAATCGCCGGGCACCATCCCGATCGTTCAAGTCAAGCAATGCATGCGCTCGAAGCACCTGCCAATCCGTGGCGGCAGGAGGCGCGGCCAAAGATTCGAGACAAGCGACTGGACCGCGATGTTGGCGCAACGCATGGGCGGTTTCCAGTCGTACTTCGTTGGAGTCAGGGGCCAGGCGACGGGCTCGCGAATGCAGGCGGCCAGCCAATTGGGATTGCCCCCAGACATCGCACAGCCTTGCCCCGACCAGGCAATGTGGCAGGTCTGTCCAGGTTCGACGTATCACCGGCACATCGGGACAGCCCAGAATATGCCAGGCCTGCAGGAACAGCCCGCGTTCGCGAAGGGTCAGTGCTTGATCGATCCGGTCCGCCATCGAGCGCTTGCCCTCTCCCCCTGCACCGAACGATCGACTCAGCGTGCCACGAAAAATTGGAAGGCAACCACACCGACAAAGGCCGCCAGCAGGATGCCGCCCTCACGCCGGGACACCACCGCATCACCGCGCAACATCGGATAGAACGCGACACAGAACGCAATCAGAACCGGCAGTTCCACGTAGACCAGCGAGTGCGCCACGGGTACCGGCTTGATGACGGCCATGAGACCAAGAACCAGCATCAGGTTGATCGCGCTGGACGACACTGCACTCCCGACCACGACATTGCCGTGCCCACGTGCCGCGGAAACGATCGCTGCCGTCAGTTCCGGAATGGCGCTGCCGATAGCCAGCACGGTGAGGCCAAACAACAATTCGCTCATGCCCAGTGATTCGGCCAGCGACATGCCCTTGTCGACGGTCAGATGGGCGCCGAAGCCGATGAAACCCAAGCCCAGCGCAACACGCACCAGATTCCTCGACACTTCCAATTGGGTGTTGCCGACGTACGCCATTTCCTTGCGCACGCTCTCGTTTTCCTGCGCCGACGAACGCTTGATCGCCCAGCCGAACAGAATCACAGTGAGCAGCAACACTGCGCCGTCCCAGTAGCCGATCGTGCCGTTGTGGCTCATCAGCATCAGCGCGATGGCGGCACCGGCCACCATGGGTAATGCCACCAGCAGAAAGCGGAAGCCGACGCTCAAGGGTTTGACCAACGCGGCCACGCCAATGATCAAGCCGAAATTGGCGATCGAACTGCCGATCACCGTGCCGAGCGCCAAGTCATAGTGGCCCTTGAACAGCGCCGCGAGGGCGATCGCCACTTCCGACACGGACGACCCAACCACGACCATCGCCAGTCCCGCTGCGTAGCCGCCAGCGCCGCGACTCTGCGCCAGACCGGACGTACCCTTGAGCAGCGAATCCGAGCCAAGCGTGACCAGCATCAGTCCGCCCACAAAAAGGCCAATTAGTTCAATCATATGCGGGTACCCATCGTCTCACCGGCTTGAGGATAGCGAGCCGGGAGGGTGGACGTCACCCGGTAGCGTTCCAGGTCCATGCCGGGAAACAGTGAAATGTGACGAAACCGAGCTGGCGCGGCACTCGTGAATCGGTCTAGCCAGCGCTGGGGCTCATGCCGCAGCGCTGGTTGTTCAGGCGTTGAGCGACTTTCTTGCCTGATTCGGATGTTATTCAAAGCCGTCCTGGAAAATCAGGCTGACTGGAACGGGTGCGACATAGATGCCTCCCCAGCCAATGGTTGTTTCCGGATCCATCGGGTCCACGTACAGCATGCCCAGGTTGACCGCGACGCGACCGTTCCGGAAACCTTCACGCTCGATGCCGACGGAGCTGATCAAGGAACCTGCCGGTGCCATCGGGTCGATAGCAGTGCCGGCCGTCACGTTGACTTGGGCAATGGTCTGGAGCTGCAGCTGGAACGACAGGCCTTCTCGCAAGAATAGGCCATCGAGGCCGTTTCTTTGCGCCTTGAAAGCGACAAACGCGGAACCGTTCGCGATCGGGGATAACGCGGCGAAGGCAGAAGACCGCCAGCGCGCCAACTCAGTGCCTGGTTCGTCGCCGCCACCGACGCCGGGTGGACGACCCGAAAATCCCCAGAACACAAAGTCTTCGATGCCTTCGGTTCCGGTGCGGGCCACGCGCGTGGTGACGCCAGTTCCTGCGTCGTGCACGAAGATGCCCTGATTGACCGGAATATTCACGACCAGCCCGGTCGGGTGCAACTGGTTGCAGTAGGCCACGATGTCCGGGTTGCCGTCGGTTGGACAAAGCAAGGTCTTCTGGAATGTCTGGGTTCCCCAACTGGCCCAGAACGACACTTTGCCGCCGTCACTCGAGACAGACAGGCCTTCGCCGAAAGCGCGGAATCCTGTGCCTGGCTCTTCGCCTGGAACCTGTCCACCAATCTCAACCAAGGTCTGGAGTGTCGGTGTGACTGCTATCGGTGCGCGATAGATGCCGCCAAGTGTAGGGGCCTCCTCGATGTCCAATCCGGTAAAGAACACGAACCCATTGGCGCCACTCGGGGGCGCGGTGGATCCGAATTTTGTCGTGCCGCCACTTGGCTGATTGGGAATCAGCATGTTGGAGTTGGCGATCAACCCCGTATACGGAGTTGGGCCGGACGCAACCACATCCCGGAAGTAGATGCCGGTCCGTCCCAGTCCGTCGACGGGATCGGTGTAGTTGCCCTTGTAGACAATGTAGCGATTGTTGATGACTGCGGGTGAACCGGGAAACTGATCGAACCGCGTGCCCACCTGTGCGCCCGGCACGGAGAACCATGGAAAACTCAGGGTTACCTGATCCGCCTCCAGCGCGCTGCCAAGCAAGCTTGCGCCGGTGACCGGAACCCCCATCGGAAACGCATAGATCCCGGATGTACCGACGCGGGTTTCAGTAGCGCCCAGCATGTAGGTCCAGACCGGCTGATGTTGTCCGCGTGTGGCGATCAGGTTGGATGTGGCATCAATTCTCGGCGTCGAGGGGAACTCGGTGAATGGCGCCGGAAGACCGCTGTACAGGGTGTTGTTGGGTGCAGGGACGACATCGTCACGCATCAGCAGCTTGATCAGTGCAACGGGCGCGGTGGTGTCGCGCTGGTATACGCCGTCAACCTGGGCTCCGCCGGAGCCTGTGCTGCTGCGCGCGCGAAAGACCAAGACGCCAGCGTCGTTGATCGCAGGCTGGTTGTAACTTCGGAAAGTGGCTGCCGGATTGCCACCGGGGGCTACATCCGCATTGTTGGCGGCAGTTGTCCACATCAATGACTGGGCGGATGCCCACGGCGAAAAGGCTGCCGCAATACAGATTGCAATGGGCGTAAATGAGCTCTGAATTCGCATGTGTCACCTCTCAATGGTCGGCTTGAATAAAACCCCTGAAAGCCAATCTGGATCGGGCTTTCATTAAGTTTAGATAAAGCTAATATAAAGAGGCGAGCGGTGTTTTGACCGAAATCAAGAATGCAGCGGCTTATGCATTCATCGGATGACCTGTGCGGCCAAAGTGTGCAGTTGGACCGACCATTTGCGATCGGGAACGGGATCTGGCGCACCGAGGTCTCCGATTTCCGGAGAAGTGCCAGCAACAGGGGATCGAGACGGATCACTGCGACCGGAGGTCATGGCACGGGGTTCGGCCGAGTTCCGATCGCACCAAAACCTAGGGCGTTGCGAAGGCCAGCTCCGGGTCGTCCGGTGACGCTGCTTGCTCGAACAGGGGCTTGCCGTGTCGTAATACCAGCAAACGACTGGCGCGCAACCTGATGGCATGGAACACGTCTTGAGCTTCGAGAATCATCAAGTCGGCGGGGCTGCCGACCTCGATGCCGTAGCCCGTCAGTCCGAGAATGCGCGCTGGGGTATCGGTAATCGACGCGTAGGCTTGCAGGATTGCAGCCTGAGACGTCATCTGTCCCACATGGATGCCCATATGTGCGACATCCAGCATGTCGGCATTGCCGAACGAGTACCAAGGGTCAAGCACACAGTCCTGGCCAAACGCGACGTCGACACCGGCAGCGAGGAGCTCTGGCACGCGCGTCATGCCGCGACGTTTTGGATATGTGTCGTGGCGACCCTGCAACGTGATGTTGATCAGCGGATTGGCGATCGCAGCCAGTCGTGCTTCGGCCATCAGCGGCAGCAGTTTCGAGACATAGTAGTTGTCCATCGAATGCATCGACGTAAGATGCGAGCCAGCGACACGGTCTTGCAGGCCGAAGCGGATGGTCTCGGCGGCAAGGGTTTCGACATGCCGGCTCATCGGGTCGTCGGTTTCGTCGCAATGCAGATCGACGCGCAGTCCGCGTTCGGCAGCAATCTCCAGCAAACGCGTCACGGAGCGGGCGCCTTCGGACATCGTCCGCTCGAAATGCGGTATCCCGCCGACGACATCGACGCCCAGATCGAGCGCCCGCAGCAGATTCCTTTCGCCGGCCGGGTTGCGATACAGGCCATCCTGCGGGAACGCAACCAATTGCAGGTCGATGAACGGCGCGACCATTCGACGGACCTCAATCAACGCCTCGACACCGAGCAGTCGATCATCCGAGGTGTCGACGTGCGAACGGATCGCCAGCAAACCCTGACGCGCTGCCAGTCGGCAATAACGCAGGGCTCGTTCGATGATGGCGTCCTGCGTCAGCGTCGGCTTGAGTTCGGCCCACAACGCGATGCCCTCCAGCAGGGTGCCGCTCTCGTTGACGCGCGGCTGGCCGTAGGTAAGCGCTGAATCCAGATGAAAATGGGCGTCGACGAACGGGGGCGAGACCAAGCGGCCGGAGGCATCGATCTCTCGCTGTGCAGTGGCCTCGAGGTGCGGCTCGATCGCGTTGATCCGACCGTCGAGAATGCCGATGTCGACGCCACAACGGCCGTTGGGCAGGTTGCCCTGGCGGATGATCAGATCCATGTCGACACTCCAGAAAAGCGGTTCAATGACCCGATTATGGCGGGTGCAGGCTCGTCCGCCAGCCGCGTCGGTGGTAAAAACGGGGATCAATCGACACGGTTCGCGAATCCATCATGAGTCAAGCCCAAATCATTCCGCACTTCATCCAAGGCCAGCGCCAGGCCGGCGCAGGGACCCGTTCCAGCGCGGTCTACAATCCCGCAACCGGCCAACAGACCGGTGTTTTGCCGTTGGCTGAACCGGCCGAAGTCAACGCTGCCGTCGCTGCCGGCAAAGCTGCTTTCCCTGCCTGGGCCGCCACGTCACCGCTGCGTCGCTCGCGCGTGCTGTTCAAGTTCCGCGAATTGCTCGATGCCAATGCCGACCGACTCGCTGATCAGATTACTGCCGAACATGGCAAGACCCACTCCGATGCGCTGGGAGAAGTAGCGCGTGGTCTGGAAGTTGTCGAATTCGCCTGCGGTATTCCGCAATTGCTGAAAGGCGAGTTCAACGAGAATGTCGGCGGTGGCATCAATGCCACGTCGATGCGCCAGCCGCTGGGTGTCGTGGCCGGCATCACGCCGTTCAACTTCCCGGCCATGGTGCCCTTGTGGATGGCGCCGATTGCGATCGCCTGCGGCAACGCCTTCGTACTGAAGCCGAGTGAGCGTGATCCGTCTTCATCCCTGCTGCTCGCCGATTGGTTCAAGCAAGCCGGCCTGCCGGATGGCATTTTTAATGTCGTACACGGCGACAAGGTGGCGGTCGACACTCTTCTGGCGCACCCGGACATCAAGGCCGTGAGTTTTGTCGGCTCGACGCCGATCGCCAAATACATTTATGAAACCGGTGCGCACCACGGCAAACGTGTCCAGGCACTCGGTGGCGCCAAGAACCACATGGTGGTCATGCCGGATGCCGATCTCGAACAGGTGGCCGATGCGCTGATGGGCGCCGGTTACGGCTCGGCTGGCGAACGATGCATGGCGATCTCGGTCGCCGTGGCAGTCGGTGACGGCACGGCCGATGCGCTGGTCGCCAAGCTCAAGCCGCGTGTGGCCGCACTGAAGATCGGCAACGGCCAGCAGCCGGGTATGGACATGGGACCGCTGATCACACGCGAACATCGTGCGCGCGTCAAAGGTTATGTCGACCTGGGCGTGCAGGAAGGTGCGGCATTGGTGGTGGATGGTCGCGATCATGTCGTCGCAGGATCCGAGGAAGGATTTTTCCTCGGTGGTTGCCTGTTCGATCACGTC
>JBEIPT010000448.1:0-3003 GCA_040376895.1 Lysobacteraceae bacterium
TAGTCGCACTTCTGCAGCAGCTTCTGGATGATGTTCTCGACGTCCTCGCCGACATAACCGGCCTCGGTCAGGGTTGTGGCATCGGCGATCGTGAACGGCACATTGAGCATCCGCGCCAGCGTTTCAGCGAGCAAGGTCTTGCCGGAACCGGTCGGACCGATCAGCAGGATGTTGCTCTTCGCGAGCTCGATGTCCTCGCTGCGCTGGCGGGATTCCAGACGCTTGTAATGGTTGTACACCGCGACTGCGAGGACCTTCTTGGCGCGACGCTGGCCGACCACGTACTGGTCGAGCGTGTCCATGATCTCGCGCGGCTTGGGCAGCTTGTTGCGGGCGCCCGTCGCCTTTTCCTCGAGTTCTTCGCGGATGATGTCGTTGCAGAGCTCGACGCATTCGTCGCAGATGAACACCGAAGGACCGGCGATCAGTTTGCGTACTTCGTGCTGGCTCTTGCCGCAGAACGAGCAATAAAGAACCTTGCCCGTTTCGCCGCGATTGCTTCGTTCATCCGTCATAGTCGTCCATCCAAACAGCGCCGCCGCAAGGCTGCGAACGCAGAATAACACAGCGGCCAGAATTGGCCTGCCGTCTCGAAAGTTGATGTTTCAGCAGTGATTTTCTGTTAACCCGCACGCAACGTGTCGTCCTGACGCCGTTCGAGCACGGAATCGACCAGGCCGTAGTCACGCGCTTCTGTGGCTGACAGGAAATAGTCGCGCTCGACGTCGCGCTCGATCTGCTCCAGATCCTTGCCGGTGTGCATGGCCATCAACTTGTTCATGCGCGCCTTGATCGACAGGATTTCCTTGGCGTGAATCGCAATGTCGGTTGCCTGTCCGGAGAAACCTGCGGACGGCTGGTGGATCATCACGCGCGAGTTCGGCAGGCAGAATCGTTTGCCCGGCGCGCCGGCAGCGAGCAGGAAAGCGCCCATCGACGCTGCCTGACCGATGCAGATCGTGCTGACTTCGGGCTTGATGAACTGCATGGTGTCGTAAATGGCCATACCGGCAGTGACCGAACCACCCGGACTGTTGATGTACAGGCTGATGTCCTTCTCGGGGTTTTCGGCTTCGAGGAACAGCAACTGGGCAACGATCACGTTGGCCATGTAATCCTCGACCGGACCCACGGCAAAGATCACGCGTTCCTTCAGCAGGCGCGAGTAGATGTCGTACGCGCGTTCGCCGCGCGCGGACTGCTCGACGACCATCGGCACAAGATTGAGGTTCTGGATCATGGTTGCTGCTCCTGCTTGGAGTAAGGCATCTGGGGCCGAAACTATCACTCTCAAGTCCGGCGCGCATGCGCCTTTCGTGAAGTCTTCAGCACATTTGGTTCTGAACTTCCGCCACCCTGAAAAGACAAACGCCGGACGTCGAGTCCGGCGTTGTCCCGAAACCGCCCATTGAATCAGGCGGTCGGCTGCATCAGTTCACGAAACGTGATCTTTTGCGGCGTCGATTTCGCTTTCGCGAAAACGATGTCAATGACCTGATCCTCGACGACACGCCGACGCAGACCGGCCATCATCTGAGCATCCTTGGTGTACATCTCGATCACTTGCTCCGGCTCTTCGTAGGTCGAGGCGATCGTCGCAAGGGCTTCGCTCACGCGGGCATGGTCGAGTTTGACTTCGGCCTGACGGGCAATTGCATCGAGCAGGACGCTGGCAGCAACACGGGCGCGGGCAGTGTCCTTGAACACTTCGGCATCCATCGGTGCGTCTTGTTCGCGACCGGCACGCTTGGCCTGTTCCTGCGCCTGACGCAGCAAGCTGTTGGCTTCGCCGGCGATCATCGTCTTCGGCAAGTCGGACTGCGGGAACTTGGTGACCAGCCGCTCGACCGCGTGCATCTTGTTGCGGGCGATCAGCGTGTTGGCCATCTCGCGTTCGAGATTGGCGCGCACGTCCTTGCGGAACTGTTCGACACCACCGCTGGTGACACCGAAACTGGCCGCAAACGCGTCGTCGAGCTCCGGCATGTCGGATGCCTGGACTCGCAACACGGAAACGGTGAAGGTGCCTTCCTTGTTCGCCAATGCCGGTTCGCGGAATTCGGCCGGGAAGGTCACGGCGATGGTCTTCTCATCACCTGCCTTCAGACCGGTCAAGCCCTCGTCGAGCGACTTGAAGAGCGCGCCCGAACCAATGATGGTGCCGGCGCGGTCGGTGCCTTCGGCAGGCGTACGGATGCCCTCGCCTTCGGCGAAAAATTCGAACACGATCATGTCGCCAACGGCTGCGGCGCGATCCACCGGCAACCACTTGCGGCGCTGCTGACGCAGCGTGTCGATCATGCGATCCACGTCTTCGGCGAGCACTTCCGATTCCAGATGCACCAGTTCGACCGCGTTGAGGTCGACCGGGCCCAGCTCGGGCATCACTTCGAACGAAGCGACATAGACGAATTCTTCGGCGGTCGTCGACGGATCACGCGCGATGCTGGGCATCATGGCCGGACGCAGTTTGTGCTCGGTCACGGCCTGCTCGAAGCTGGCGCCGACAACGTCATTCAACGCTTCACTGCGCACCTGCGCGCCAAAACGCTGCTCGACCACCTTGGCCGGAACCTTGCCCGGACGGAAGCCTTTGATGCGAACGGTCTGGCCGAGTTCACGCAATCTGGTCTTGACGCGATCTTCGATGCGGCTGGCCGGCATGCGAACGGTCATCTTGCGCTCAAGCGCACCCAGCTGCTCAACGGAAACTTGCATGGAAACTCCTCAACAACGGTCTGCGACACTGGGTCTTGGCCCACCCTTTACGGCGGACCCGGCAACTGCGTTGATCGGATTGGCAGCACTGGTGCGAAAAGAGAGACTCGAACTCTCACGGGTTACCCCGCTGGAACCTAAATCCAGTGCGTCTACCAATTCCGCCATTTTCGCAGTGTGGATTGGTGGGCCGTCAGGGACTCGAACCCCGAACCAATTGATTAAGAGTCAACTGCTCTACCATTGAGCTAACGGCCCGTATTTTGACTGGGGTGGAATATGGGA
>JBEIPT010000257.1:0-5564 GCA_040376895.1 Lysobacteraceae bacterium
CATCTGGACTGGCGCTGGGTGGTAGGCGAGCGCTTGCAGCGTACCGCCGTGACCATGCCCCGACAGATCGATGGCGATGTCGATCTCGTGTTGCGCCAACGTGCGAGCGAACTGGCGAGCAGACAACTCACGGTTGCCGATGTGCCGGATCTGCGGCCAGCGACGACGGGCTTCGGCAAGACGATCGGAATCGGCAAGTCCATGACAGAACAGCACGTCGAACTTCCGGGTGTCGTGATGTTCGGCCAACAACGGTATGAAACGCTGCAAGGCCGTGTGTGCATCCACACCCAGATAGGCGATCCGCAAGCGTTCGTGGGCGTGAGGCGGCACACCAAGATACATGCAGCCGCCGGCCGGCGTGAACGTGTTGCCCCAGTCCCGGTGCAAAGCGACGAACTGATCGGGTACTTCCGGTTCGCGCAGCTTCTCGAGGATCAACTGGTTTTGGCGAATCGTGGCATCCAGCGGCGCCAGGGCGACCGCCTTGGCAATGGTCTGCAGCGCTTCAGCACCGCGACCCTGAAGTGACAGGGCGACGGCCAGTTCAGTCAGCGCACGCGGTGCGGCCTGGGGATGTTCGTCCAGAATGCCGCGAAGCAGGGACTCGGCGGCATCGAGTTGCCAGCGCGACACTGCCAGTGCCGCCTGTTCGAATGCCGCCATCAAATCCATGCGTGGTGCCCGCTTCCGGAAAACCGGAAGTGTAGCGAGTGCCGGGGTGAGTCTTCAGCCCAGGCTGGCCAACCACTCGTCGTCCGAGCCTTCGTTAACGCCCTCGAACAGGAACGTGCTGAGATAACGCTCGCCCGTGTCCGGCAGCATGATCAGATAGACGTCGCCCGCTTTGCCATGTTCGTTGGCATGTTTGACGGCAGCAGCAAACGTGCCGCCTGCAGACAATCCGCAGAAGACGCCTTCCTGAGTGGCCAGTGCGCGTGCATGATCCCGGGCCTCGTCATCCGTCACCGGTACGTTGATGTCGACGACCGAGCGGTCCAGCACGGACGGCACAAAATTCGGTGTCCAGCCTTGAATCTTGTGCGGGGACCATTCCTTGCCTGCCAGCAAAGCGGCATTGGCGGGTTCCGTCACGATGATCTTGGTATCGGGACGCGCGACCTTGAGCACCTGACCCACGCCAGTGAGCGTGCCGCCGGTGCCGTAGCCGGTGACGAAGTAGTCCAGCCTGCGGCCGGCAAAGTCCTGCAGAATCTCGGCCGCAGTGGTGCTGCGGTGATAGGCCGGGTTTGCCGGATTGTCGAACTGCCGCGCCAGAAACGCGCCATGTTTGGCGGCGAATTCCTCGGCACGTTTGACCATGCCGCTGGCTCGCTCCGGCCCGGGGGTCAGCAGGACCTTGGCGCCGAGTGCCCGCATCAGTTTGCGGCGCTCGATCGAAAACGTCTCGACCATGAACGACACGAACGGATAGCCCTTCGCCGCACAAACCATCGCCAGTGCAATGCCGGTGTTGCCCGACGTCGCCTCGACCACAGTCTGGCCCGGTTTGAGAAGGCCTTTCGCCTCTGCGTCTTCGATGATGCCAAGCGCCAGGCGGTCTTTCACCGACGACATCGGGTTGAAGGCTTCGATCTTGACGTAGAGATGGATGCCTTCCGGTGCCAGGCGATTGATGCGCACGACGGGTGTCTTGCCGATCGTGCCCAGGATGCTGTCATGGATCATTGAAGTATCTCGGGTAGGTTTGGGGCGGATTCCGCCGGTGACACATTGTCCGTCGAACCGGGCCTGAAGTTCATCAGACCCGGCGATATGCATATGCCGGTCCGAAACCTATTCACAGTCCTCGGCGCAGTCTTCATCTTCCTCGAATTCCTCTTCGTCATCGAGGTCTTCGTCGTCCAGGTCGGCCATGTCCAGTTCCTTGGTCAGGAACGTGAAAATGTCGGCGTTCTCTTCGATCAGCTTCGATGTGGGCTTGCCGGCGCCATGACCGGCGCGGGTTTCGACACGGATGAACGTCGGGTACCTGGCATTCGGGTTTGCCGCTTGCATGGCGGCGGCGAACTTGAAACTGTGCGCCGGAAACACGCGGTCGTCGCGGTCGGCCGTGGTCACGAGCATCGCCGGATACTCACGTCCCGCCTCGATGTTGTGAAGCGGCGAATAGGCGTAAAGAGCCTTGAATTCCGTCTCGTCCTTGACGGAGCCGTAGTCCGATTCCCACGCCCAGCCGATCGTGAAATCGCGGAAGCGCAGCATGTCGAGGACCCCAACAGCCGGCAAGGACGCCCGGAACAGTTGCGGATACTGCATCGCCGTTGCGGCGGCCAACAATCCGCCGTTCGATCGGCCACTCAGGGCCAGTTTGCCGGCATTCGTGTATTCGTTCTTGATCAGGAATTCCGCGGCGGCAGCGGCATCGTCGAAGACATTCTGCTTTTTCGTGCGGGTGCCGAGTTCGTGCCAGGTCGGACCATATTCGCCACCGCCGCGCAGGTTGGCGCTGGCGTAGATGCCGCCCATTTCCATCCAGGCGATGTTCGCCGGTGAAAAGCGCGGGGTCACCGGAATGTTGAAGCCACCATAACCGTACAGGATGGTCGGATTGCTGCCATCCAGTTTGGTGCCCTTCCTCATGGTGATGAACATGGGGACTGCAGTGCCGTCCTTGCTGGTGGCACGGACCTGGGTGGTCTCGAAGTCCGCCGGATCAAAGTCGACCTTCGGTGTCTTGAACGCACTGACCTGACCGGAGACCGCGTCGTAGCGGAACACGGTTTCGGGCTGCGCAAAACTGGCGAAATTGAAGAACGTTTCGGTGTCGGTCACGCCGCCCGAGAATCCGGTGCTGGCGCCAATACCGGGCATGTCGATCTCGCGAACCGTTTCACCATCTTCGCCGATGACCACCACGACGCTGCGGGCATCCATCAGGTAGCTGGCGATGAACTGGCCGTTGACGTGCGATACCTCGCGCAAAGTGCCTCGGTCGTTCAAACCGGACGGAATCACTTCGCGCCAGTTCTCGCGTGCAGGCGCGTCCAGGTCCAGTGCGATCAGACGGTACTGGCTGGCGTTGTCGTCCGTGCGAAGGAACAAGGTGCGCTCTCTGCTTCCGACAAAATCCCAGGTGGCGACGAGGTCTTCGAAGACCCCTTCGACCGGGGCATCAGGCTTCGAGAGGTCTTTGACCCACAGACGGTTGCGTTCGTCGGTGCCTTGTGTGCCGGTGATCACCAGGAGTCGGCCGTCGTCGCTGATCGATGCACCGAAGCCCCATTCCGGCTGGTCCTTGCGTTCGAAGACGAGAACGTCATCTTTCTGTGGCGTGCCGAGCTTGTGGAACCAGAGCTTCTGGAAGCGGTTGACGGCTTTGAGTTCGTCTTCGCCTTCCGGCTTGTCGTAACCCGAGTAGTAGAAACCGCTGTTGTCCTTGGCCCAGGTGATTCCGGTGAACTTGGCCCAATCGATCCGATCGTCCAGATCCTTGCCGGTGGCCACATCCCGAACCCGAATGATGCGCCAATCCGAGCCGCCATCCGATGTCGACCAGGCAAACAGGGTGCCGTCCGGACTGGCTTCAAAATCAGCAAGTGAAACCGTGCCATCCGCCGAAAGCGAATTCGGGTCCATCAGCAGGCGCGGTTCGCCATCGAGACCGTCCTGGACGAACACCGGCGATTGGTTCTGCAGGCCGGTATTCTGAGTGTAGAAGTATCGGGTGCCGTGAACACTCGGGACGCCAAAGCGCTCGAAATCCCACAACTCGCCAAGACGATTCTTGATCCAATTGCGAGCCGGTGCTTCGGCAAGGTGTTGTTGCACCAGATTATTCTGCGCGGCAACCCAGTTTGCGAGTTCCGGGTCGTCGAGGTTCTCCATCCAGCGATATGGGTCGGCGACCTTGACGCCGTGATAGTCGTCTGTCTGCTCGACGGTTCGGGCAGTCGGGTACGACCAGATGGAGTCGGATTTGCCCTCGCCCTGAGGCTTGGCGGCAGTGTTGCTGGTGGTCTGGTCACACGCTGCCAACGGCAGCAATAGTGCGAGGGACAAGGCAAGGTTCAAACGCATCGGGGGCTCCGCGAATCGGTTCAAGCCGGCGACCATAACCGAACCCGCGTGAGGATGGCGACTGACCAAAGTACTGAGTGGGCTGGGCGTTACTATTGGTCAATGTCCTCCGAGGTTCCCCGCAAGATCGTGCATGTCGACATGGATGCGTTTTACGCCTCCGTGGAGCAGCGTGACGACCCGTCGTTGCGCGGCAAGCCCGTGGTCGTTGCCTGGCGTGGCGCACGTTCGGTGGTCTGCGCGGCGAGTTATGAGGCACGCCGATTCGGTGTGAAGTCGGCGATGCCGGCGATCCGCGCCGAGCGACTGTGCCCTGATGCCGTGTTCGTTCCGCCGGATTTTCTCCGTTATCGGGCGGTTTCCCGGCAAACCCGGGAAATCTTTTCCCGCCATACCGACCTGATCGAGCCGCTGTCTCTGGACGAAGCCTATCTGGATGTATCGGTCAACAAGCGCTTTTTGCCCACTGCCACAGCGGTTGCCGAAGAGATTCGCTCGGCCATTCGGGAAGAGTTGAACCTGACCGCTTCGGCCGGCGTCGCGCCAAACAAGTTCCTGGCGAAGATCGCGTCCGACTGGCGGAAACCAGATGGCCTGTTCGTGCTCCGGCCTCATCAGGTTCAGGCCTTCCTGGAACCTCTGCCGGTTGCGAGATTGCCGGGCGTCGGCAAGGTTACTGAGGCCAAACTGCAGGCACAGGGATTCGCTACGGTTGGTGATTTGGCGGCGGCCTCCGTTGGGGTATTGCGCGAGGCCTTCGGTTCCTATGGTCAACGTCTGTGGGAATTGGCAAGGGGAATTGATGATCATCCGGTAGTGGTGGAACGCCCGACCCAACAGATCTCGGCTGAAGATACGTTCTCGAAGGATCTCTTGCTGGATGAGTTCGACGACACCTTGCTGGCATTGGCCGAGAAGGTGTGGTCGCAGGCCGAACGCGAGCCGGATCGGGTTGGCCGGACCGTCGTTCTGAAACTGAAGACTCAGGATTTCCGTCTCTTGACGCGAAGCGTCACGCCATTGGAGCCCCCCGACAGCGCCCAGGTACTCGGGAGTTTGGCGCTGTCCCTGAAGGCGCGTGTTGATCTGCCGGAACGCACGCGCTATCGGCTTGCGGGCGTTGGACTTGGTCATTTTGCGGACCGTCACGAACTGGAAGTGCAGGGCGAGCTGTTCGGGCATCGGGTCCAGGAATAGCTGGGCGGCATCACGTCTTGTTGACTCTCAAATCTAAATGCGATTCAATCGCATTTAGATTTGACCCAGTGAGATGGCTACCGTGTTGTTCGTCAATGAACCCGAAGTTGCACACCAGACCGACTACTCTTTGAGGAGTCCGAGCCGCTGGCAGGCCCCGGTCGCGGTTGATCCATGCATCCCTAAAGCCAACCCCGCGAGCCGGCCGACCCCGCGCATCACGCCGGATTCACTGAGTCCGAGGCGAATTGCCGCCTGGACCTTGAGCCTGATCCTGCATACCGGCCTGTTCGGGCTCTTGGCCGGTAAAGACGATCCTCGGACAC
>JBEIPT010000609.1:0-1664 GCA_040376895.1 Lysobacteraceae bacterium
CCAGTTCCGCCAGCAGGGCCACATCACTGTCGTGTTCGGCCAGGACAAACCGACCGCCTGCCAGATCGGCATACGCCAGGCCATGGCGACCGTTGCGCGACGTCAATGCCGCGAGCCACAGGTCGCGGCGTTCATCCAGCAGGGCTTCGTCCGTGATCGTGCCGGGGGTCAGTACCCGCACGACCTTGCGTTCGACCAAGCCCTTGCTGGTAGCCGGATCGCCGATCTGTTCGCAGATCGCCACCGACTCGCCCAAGCGCACCAGCTTGGCCAGATACGGCTCCAGTGCATGGACCGGCACACCCGCCATCGGAATCGGCTGGCCGGCCGACTGCCCACGTTGGGTCAGCGTTACATCAAGCAAACGGGCAGCCTTGCGTGCGTCGTCGTAGAACAACTCATAGAAATCGCCCATCCGGAAGAACATCAACAGGTCCGGATGTTCGGCCTTGGCACGGAAAAACTGCCGCATCAGCGGCGTGTGTTCGGCGTAAGGCTCGGTGGCGGCCGATTTCTGGACGGGCGTCTTCTGGGACACGGGTGGTTTGACGGTTCGGCAGGGCCGGCCATTCTGCCGACAAACGCCCGGAGGCGCCATAAACCGCGGCTTCCGGGCATCGACCGAACGGCCAATCAACAGCCAATTAACACCGTCGACTCCAGTCGGCCATCCCGGCGCCCTGATTTGGCCCGATCCGAGCCGCTAAACTGCGCACCTTGCCGCGATCCGTCCGATCGCTCTGGAATCCGAATACATGTGTGGAATCGTTGGAATTGCCGCCAAGCGCGACGTGGTCGCCAATCTCATCAGTGGCCTCAAGGCCCTGGAATACCGCGGTTACGACTCGGCCGGGATTGCGTTGATCACCGGTCAGGGCCTGAAGCGTTTGCGTGCCAAGGGCAAAGTCGCCGAGCTGGAGCAGTTGCAGCAGCTTAGCCCGGTTCAGGGCCACACGGGTATCGCCCACACGCGCTGGGCGACACATGGTGTACCGGCCGAGCGGAATGCGCACCCGATGACATCGAACGACGAGATCGCCGTGGTCCACAACGGCATCATCGAGAATCACGGCGAACTGCGCGAAGAACTGCGCGCGAAGGGTTATACGTTCACGTCGGAAACCGACACCGAAGTGATTGCCCATCTGGTGCATGCCGAAAAATCGGCCGGCAAGGACTTGCTGGACGCGGTGCTGACGGTCGCGCGTCGCCTTCATGGTGCCTATGCCATCGCAGTGCTGTCGCTGAAGGACGATGGTCGGGTGATTGGTGCACGTCGGGGCAGCCCGATGGTGATGGGCTTGGGCGATGGTGAGCACTACATCGCTTCCGACATCCATGCCTTGCTGCCGATCACGCGCCGGTTCGTGTATCTCGAAGAAGGGGATGTCGCCGAGATCACCGTCGATCACGCGCGTGTGTACGATCTGGAAGGCCGAGAACAGATCCGCAAGGTCAAGGAAGCGCACTTCTCCGCCGATGCGGTGGAGCGCGGTGAGTATCGCCACTACATGTTGAAGGAAATCCACGAGCAGCCGGTCTCGGTCGCCGACACGCTCGAAGGGCGATTGCTCGACGGACGAATCCTCACCGCGATTTTCGGGCCGGACGCAGCCCAACTGCTCAGTCGCACACAAGCCGTGCACTTGGTCGCCTGCGGTTCC
>JBEIPT010000148.1:0-8770 GCA_040376895.1 Lysobacteraceae bacterium
AGGCTGGCAAAGCCGATTTCGCCGGGCTGACGCGCACCCTGCAACGCAGCTCGATCGGTCACGGCCACGGTTTCGAGCACGATGTCGCGACCTTCCGCCACCGCCTGACCCAGATGTAATGCCGTGCCGGACGGCGCATCCTGCTTGTGGCGATGATGTGTTTCGACGATTTCGACATCGACCAAAGACCCCAACGCCCTGCTGGCTTCGCGAACCAACCGAGTCAGCAACGCTATGCCCAGACTGAAGTTCGCCGACCAGATCACCGGAATATGCTGCGCGGCATGCGCCAGCTCGCTTTGCTGCAAGGGATTCAGGCCGGTCGTACCGCTGACGAACGCCGCACCCCGATAACGCGCCAATTCCAGTGCGGCGCTGAAACTTTCGCCGTGGGAAAAGTCCATCAGCACCGAACATTGTGCGTCGGGGTCCAGCGCGTCGAGAAACTCCTGGTCGACCTTGGCTCCGGAGACATGGTCGCCGATCGGTTCACCCACCCAAGCCGAACCCGGCCGCACCAATGCGGCGCCCAGCTTCAGACTGGATTCGGGCAACAGTCGAAGAATCGACTGGCCCATACGCCCGGCGGCCCCATGCAACACGAGGTACCGGGCCGCAGTCATGCCGGCAAGCCTTTCGCGAGGCGGTCAAACGCCTGCAACTGAACCAGCAGTTCACGCATTTGCTGAAGCGGCCAGGCATTGGGACCATCAGACATCGCATGCTCCGGATCCGGATGCGTTTCCATGAACAGCCCGGACACGCCGACGGCGACGGCAGCACGCGCCAGAGCCGGCACAAATTCGCGCTGGCCACCCGACTTGTCACCTTGCCCGCCCGGCAACTGCACCGAGTGGGTCGCATCAAACACCACCGGGCAGCCGGTTTCGCGCATGACCACGAGCGAGCGCATGTCCGACACCAGATTGTTGTAGCCGAAGCTCACGCCGCGTTCGCACACCATGATCTGGCTGTTGCCGGTTGCTTTCGCCTTGTCGGCGACATGGCGCATGTCCCAGGGCGCGAGGAACTGTCCCTTCTTGATGTTGACCGGTTTGCCGGCCGAACAGACGTTCTGGATAAAATCGGTTTGGCGGCACAGAAATGCCGGGGTCTGCAGCACATCCACGACCGACGCGACTTCCTGCATCGGCGTGTACTCGTGCACGTCGGTGAGCACAGGCACGCCGATCTGGCGTTTGACCTCGGCCAGTACTTTCAGCCCACCTTCGAGACCGGGTCCACGGAAACTCTTGCCCGACGAACGATTTGCCTTGTCGAAACTCGACTTGTAGATGAACGGCACACCGAGCGCCGCAGTCATCTCCTTCAGTTGGCCCGCGGTGTCGAGCGCCAATTGCAGGGACTCGATCACGCACGGCCCGGCGATCAGGAAAAACGGTCGGTCGATGCCGACCTCGAAGCCACACAGGTTCATGATGTCGTTGCTCATCAGGCCACCAACTGGCGGACGTTGCTGCCGCGTTGTTTCTGCTCCAGCGCCGCTTTGACGAACCCCTTGAACAGCGGGTGCGACTGACGCGGCGTGGACATGAATTCCGGATGCGCCTGGCAGGCCACGAACCACGGATGGTCTTTCAGTTCGATCATCTCGACGAGCATGTCGTCGATGGACTTGCCGCAGATCACCAGCCCATGATCTTCCAGCTGCTGGCGATAGCGGTTGTTGAATTCGTAACGATGACGATGGCGCTCGACGATGACGTCCTGGCCATACAACTCGCGGGCCAAAGTGCCCTGCTTCAGGCGACACTCCTGCGCACCAAGACGCATGGTGCCACCCTTGTCGGACAACTCGTCGCGACGAACCGTGTCACCGCTTGCGGTCGTCCACTCGGTGATCAGCGCAATCACCGGATGCGGACTCTGGCGATCATTTTCAGTGCTGTTGGCACCAGCCAGGCCACAGACGTTGCGCGCGAACTCCACCGTCGCTGCATGCATGCCATAACAGATGCCGAAGTACGGCACCTTGCGCGTCCGCGCAAACCCGGCCGCCTGAACCTTGCCTTCGAATCCGCGCCGGCCAAATCCACCCGGCACCAGAATGGCGTCGAAACCTTCCAGACACTGTGTCCCATCGATTTCAATTGCGTCCGATTCCAGCCAATGCAGATTGACCTTGACGCGATTGTGGATCCCACCGTGCACCAGCGCTTCACCCAGTGACTTGTAGGCATCCTTGTGCTCGACGTACTTGCCGACAATGGCGATGTTGACGATGTCGGTCGGCTTTTCGACCGAATCGACAACACGCTGCCAATCACTGAGATCACACTCTTTGGCCGGCAAATGCAACTGCTTGATGACCAACTCATCAAGACCCTGTTCGTGCAGCCACAGAGGGATGCCATAAATGTTCGGCAGATCGACCGCCGAAATGACCGCCTGTGTCGGCACGTTCGTGAACATGGCGATCTTGCGGCGTTCGGCATCGGGCAGTTCGTCTTCGCAGCGGCAAAGCAGGATGTCGGCCTGGATTCCAATGTTGCGGAGCTCTTTCACCGAGTGCTGGGTCGGCTTGGTCTTGATCTCGCCGGCAGCCTTGATGAACGGCACCAGTGTCAGATGCATGAACAGCGTTTTGTCGGCGCCGTGTTCGATCCGCAACTGGCGAATCGCTTCAAGGAAGGGCTGAGACTCGATGTCACCGACCGTTCCGCCGATCTCGACCAGGGCGACATCAAAACCCTGGGTCGCGTCGAGCACCCGCGACTTGATTTCGTCGGTGATGTGCGGAATGACCTGAACGGTGGCACCGAGATAATCGCCGCGGCGTTCCTTGCGGATGACCGACTCGTAGATCTTGCCGGTCGTGACCGCATTCGCGGCTGACAGATGCGTGGAGACAAAACGTTCGTAGTGACCGAGGTCAAGATCGGTCTCGGCGCCGTCGTCGAGCACATACACTTCGCCATGCTGGAACGGGCTCATCGTGCCCGGGTCGACGTTGATGTAGGGATCGAGCTTCATCATGGTCACTTTCAGACCACGTGCCTCGAGAATGGCGCCCAAAGACGCCGATGCAATGCCCTTCCCAAGCGAGGACACCACACCGCCTGTGACGAAGATGAGGGGAGTCATGACAAATCCGGAGCAGGTAAAAGGGGATTGTAGTGGCGAACGACCTGATCGAGTAGTCAGAAATCGTGATTCAAGGTCCGAAGCGTCTGTACCGACGTCATGACATTCCATTGCCAAACAATGTCTTACCTGACTTTTCCCGGTTCATATTCGAGTCAGTTGGGCAACAGCCGTTCCGTGCGGCGACGTCATGGCCGCCGCACGGAACGAACTGAACTTACTCGCCCCAGACCAACCCGAGCGTCAGGGTGGTACCGGGTGTGTTGTAGCCCCGCACCAACTCATAGTTCTGGTCGAGCAAGTTCTCGACGCGCGCGCCGACTTTGACGCGGTCGGCCAACTGATAGTTCGCGCTCAGATTCAGCAGACCGTATCCCGGCAACTCGCCACCGAATTCCGCACGCCGGTCGACCAGCACCGTCTCGGCGCCAACCTGCCAACGCGAGGCCAATCGATAGTCGGCTGTGAAGTTCAGTTTGCGGGGCGCCCGGCGCAGCAGATCGCTGTCGGAATCCTGATTCTCCGGATCCTGAAGTGTCAGGTTGCCACCCAATGTCCAATCGGCGAGTGTGCGGCGATAGCTGAACTCCGCACCGTCAATGCGCACGCGGGCGATGTTGATGGCCTGAAAGTTGTCGCCCTGGAAAGCAATCAAGTCTCGGACACGCGTTCGGTAGAGTTGCACACCGAGTTCCTGTTCGGCATCCGGTTGCCAACGCAGACCCAGCTCCAAGGATTGCGATCGTTCCGGATCCAGCTCCGGGTTGCCGGCGAACAAGCCACCGAATCCCGGCGAGTACTGCTCGGACAGGGTCGGACTGCGAAAGCCCTCACCGTACTGTGTGAGCAAACGCCATGAATCGGCAATCTGCCACGCCCATGCTGCTTGCAGGGTCTGTTCAGCACCGAACTCGGAGTTGTCGTCAATGCGCGTTGCCAGTTCGAAACCATGTGCACCCATCTCGCCGGACCAACCCAGATGGACGGCACGGTTGTTGCGGTGTTCACGGTACACCTCGCTGCCGCCAAACGTTTCCGATTCGCCACCTCGCTCCCGTTGAACATTCAGACCGAACGAAACATGGGCTGAAGAACCCAGGCTGTAGCGGTTCTGCCAGTCGATCGTGTCGCGCGCCGATTCGTAAGCACTGAAAAAGGCAGGCGTTTGGACATCATCCTCGCCATGGGCCAGGCTCAAACGATGGGACCACCGATCGTTCCAGTCACCGGCCAGTGTCAACGCAGCACTGAGGCTTTCGAACTCGGACTCGCCCTGGTCAAATTCCACCCAGGACTCCGTCGACAGTGCGTTGAAGCTCAAGTCCTGTCCGGCGATGCCGGTTTGCGCCGAAAGGGTGGCATGGTTGTTCTCGAAACCGTCGGCGTCGGGATCAAAGCTGAAACCACCCGGGTTCTGCGACGAGAAGCCCTCGCTGTTCTGCTGGCCGACACTGGCACTAAGGCTGCCGCGCTCACCGCGTGCGGCATAGGCACCGAAGACATCCAGTTGATCCTTGGAACCCACGCGAATGCCGACCAAACCCGACTTCGGCTGGCGCAGGAAAAACTGTACGACCCCGCCGATGGCGTCGGAACCCCAATAGGCCGCACGCGGACCATAGACAATCTCGACACGATCGATCAGATCGGTCGGCAACTGCGAGAAATCGTAGAAGCCGGTGTTTGCCGACGACACACGAACGCCGTCGATCAACACCAGCGCATGGTTGGAATTGCCGCCGCGCAGGAACAGCGTGGTCAAGCCACCCCGACCACCGGTACGGGAAAAATCAACACCTGCTTCAAGCCGCAGAAGTTCCAACACGTCGGAAGTCTGGCGTGCCTCAATCCGCGCACGATCGATGATCACGACCTGCGCCCGACTGGCATCCACGGTTTCGGCAAACCCGCGAGCAGTGACGACAACCTGCTCTCCCCGAGTTTCGGCGGCAGCGAATGGTCCGGACAACACGGCAGCGATGGCAACCGCAACAGCGGAAGCCTTGATGACATTTTTCATTGTTCTGAAGCTCCAATCAAAACGCGCACCCGCGGGAAAACCACGCGCGCAGACAGAACCGAAGCAGGCAAAAAAACCATGCATCGCCCTCGCCCGCCGCGGGGAATCCTGGACATCG
This sequence comes from Lysobacteraceae bacterium, assembly GCA_040376895.1. Classification (GTDB taxonomy): domain Bacteria; phylum Pseudomonadota; class Gammaproteobacteria; order Xanthomonadales; family Ahniellaceae; genus Ahniella. The sequence goes on from JBEIPT010000148.1 coordinate 5,244, forward strand.
GCAACAGGGGACACGCAAAACGCGTCGCCGATGACCAAGCCGGTCTCCGGGCTCACAAGGGACGCCTGAGCGTCGGGTCATCCACCTTCCCGCTTTCGCAGTGGTTGAAGCTTCTGGCTTCCAGGATGACGGCCTTGTTTACCGTTGCGGGGGCAGCGTTGGCTTTGAACCAACTTCCCGTTTAATCCCCGACCGCGATGCGGCGAGGGACACTTGGTCAGACAAGGTTAGCGGCCAAGCCCACGCTGGGCAAATGACGAAGTGCAGAAGCCGTTACTGACTCGAACCTGAACCGGCAAAACCCATGGCTTGAAAGGGTGACTGCGGGTCAGACAGGATTCAGTACATTCTGGAAGACGTCTTGAGGGTTCATGCGCACACTGATTCTGCCGCACGCCATTCGCGCCGTGCTCACCTTGAGCTTGCTGCCTGGCCTGGTTTTTGCCGATGGGACCAACCATCCCGATGAAACTGCAAGCGGCCCCGCATCCATCAATGGATCAATCGCCAAACGACACGGCAAGCTGCTCCGGGTGATCGATCGCAACTCCATCGAGTCCTCCGGCAAGACTTCGCTGGCCGACTTGCTGTTCGATTTGCCGATGTCGACTGATGGCGGCAAACGTCCACAGTCCGGCACGAGTGGCCAATCCTCTTCCACCGTCGCATTGCGTGGCCTGGACGCCACACGCACGCTGCTGCTGGTGGATGGCAGGCCGGCTGCACTCAACCCGTTCTCGGGCAGCGAAGCCAATCTGGGCACCATTCCGCTTGCTGCGGTGGAACGGGTCGAAATTCTGGCGCATGCCACGGCCGCCACCTACGGCTCCGGCGCAACCGCCGGGGTCGTCAATGTGGTGCTCCGTAAATCGTTTTCCGGTTTGCAGGTTTCCTACACCACGGGGAATCCATCGATCCGTGGCGGTGATATCGAGGCCGCCGCCAGTGTTTTGGGATTCTCCGGTGACCGAAGCTCGATCGTCGCCAGCGTTTCCAGAGATTCGCGTGCGATCGCGTTTGCCCGGGACCAGATTGGCGGCGATGAGTTGGGCGTGACCTCCTTTGGCAACAATTATCGGCTTGCCAACAGTCCCATCGCACCGATCGGCGGGCTGCGCGCGATCCCGGGTTTCGACTGCAATGGATCCGGAACCGGTGCCGCCGGCCCCGCGGATGTTTTTTATCAAACCGCTTCGGGTCTCTGCTCCTACAACTTCAATGCCGTTGCGGCCAATACGGCCTCGTCGGCAACCAACGGCCTTCATGTCGCCGGTGAGTTAGAGATCAGTCCGAGCTGGACGGCGCATTTGCAGACCACCGTTTCGCGTCAGTCGTCGTTCGGTCAGTTCGCCGCAACCCCTGCAGAAGTGTTCGTGCCCGAAGGATCACCGAATGACCCGGTTCCCGGCGATGGCCGCGGCGCCCTGGTCCAACACCGTTTTGCCGGAGTCGGTCCGCGCACGTCGACATTCGATGAGAACGCCCAGGATGTGCGGCTTGCGGTGAGCGGACGGATGTCCGATCGCTGGCAGCTCACTGCAGGCATCCGCCAAGCCGACCACCAGGGCAAGGTTCTGGGACGAAACTACATCGTCACGCGGCTTGCCGAATTGGCGATCCAGGACGGTCGATACACTCTGCGTGATCCGTTCGGGGCACCACAATCGGTGCTCGACAGTTTTTCTGCCGTCATCAGCCGCGATGCACGCTGGAAACAACGCGAAGCCCACGTCGGCAGCAACTTCGACCTGTTCCAGACATCGGCCGGCACGTCGACGCTCGAGGCCGAATTGTCCTGGCGGGATCAGGACTACTTCGATCAATACGATGCACTGCAATCGGCCGGCCAGATCTCCGGGTCTGCCGGAAACAGCGCACGCGGAACCCGCACGCAAGCCAGCCTGGAAACACGTTGGTTCTTGCCGGTCCACGAGCGCTTCGACGTGACCTTGGCCGGGAGGCTGGATCACGACCACGACTTCGGCTCCGAACCGGCCGCAAGCCTGTTGCTGCAATGGCGCCCGTGGCGTGAACTGGAAATCCATGGCGCCATCGGATCAGGCTACACCTTGCCGAGCCTTGATGCCTTGAACCAGGAGCCGTCGCCGTTTGCGCTCAGCGTCGTCGACCGCCGCACATGCCTGGCTTTCGGGCGCACCGACTGCTTTCAGAATCCGCAAGTACAGGTCAACGCCGTACGATTCGCGAATCCATTTCTGGAACCCGAACAGAACCAGCAGATCTCCGGCGGCATTGCCTATGAGTTTGAAAGCGGGTGGTCTGCAGGGGTCGACTACTACCGCATCAAAGTGTCGGACAGACTCGTGGCGATCCTGCCGCAGGGCCTCATCGATCGGGACAACTTCGGCGGGATCATCCCGGCCGGTCTCTCCGTGGTGCGCGACCCGCAGACTGGGGCACTGCTGCGGGTTGAGAGTGGCTACACCAACATCGGAAGCCTCGATACTGATGGGGTCGACTTCCGTATGGGCTTCCGGACCGACACCGACCGCTTTGGACACTGGGAAAGCACCCTGCAGGCATCACACATCCTGCATCAACGAATCGGCTCGGAATTTCCGACTGGTGAAGCCTACGAGTTCGATATTGCCGGCGACTTCGGAATGCCGGAGCAACGCGCGGACTGGACTACTCACTGGACCCAGGGTGACTGGCGTGTGACCGCCAGAACGATCGGCATCGGCAAACAGGACCGCGAGGAAGAAACCCTGATCGGCACCTACGTCACACACGACCTGCAGATAGCCTGGACCTTCAGCCCCGACTCGACCGTAGCGATCGGCGCAACCAACCTCGCAGACCGATTCCCGTCCCTGGATTCAGGCGGAAGCATCGTCCCCTGGAACAATTACCTCTACAACGCCTGGGGCCGAACCCCCTATGTGCAGGCAACGTTCAAGTTCTGAAATGCTCGCGACCAAACCATTGGCAAGACTGAGATTGCCACAGCCCGCTTCGCGGGCTCTTCATGACGACATCAAGAAAGTGCTTCCGGTTCCATTGATGCAACGCGGCAGACTTTGCCGCTGAGGCCGGCAACACCCCACTCCGTCATTCCCGCGAAAGCGGGAATCCATTCGCCGCCGCACTCTGGTGGATTCCCGCTTTCGCGGGAATGACGGGAGAACTACAGGACTGCCACTCCATGACGACATCAAGCTACTGCTTCCCGATCCATTGATGCATCGCGGCTGAAGTCGCGATGAGTCGTCGTCAAGGCCCGAGCGAAGCATGGCGATTGTTGGGCATTCAAAAAGCTCGCAATGACAGCTTCCGGTTTGTTGCTCGAATCAGCGCACCAAACGGGGCAATCACGACTCCCGAAGATGATCGATGCAGCGCCGCCCGGATCAACCCAAGACGCCGAAGTTTTTACCTGACCCGCCCACTCAAGGAGCGCCGAAGGCGCAACCATTCCGAACCCAAAGCGGTCCTCAAACCAAGCCCCTCCCCGATGTTCGGGGAGGGGTTGGGGAGGGGTTAGGCCAACACGTGTGGGCAATTTC
>JBEIPT010000001.1:0-38698 GCA_040376895.1 Lysobacteraceae bacterium
CACCGATTTCGAAGCGGGTGCGGCGGGCTACACACACAGCGGTGTTCAGGACGAATGGGAATTGGGACTGCCGGCGACGGTGGCGACCACGACGGCGAATCCGATCGGGGCCTTCTCGACCTGCAACAGTGGCGTGAACTGCTGGAAGACCGATCTCGACAATTCCTACAACGCCTCCAGCAGCCAGGATCTGCTGTCGCCCAATATCAACCTGGCGGGTCTGTCGCCCCCGGTGATCGTGACCTGGGCTCAGCGACATCAGGTCGAGACCGCCAATTTCGACCATTTTTTCATCGACTACCAGCAGGTCGGCGGTGCCACCCCGAATCGGCTGTATGAGTGGAAAGACCCAACCATCATCAGTGCTTCGGCCGGCACCGGCAATCCGCAGACCAATATCGGCGGTAGTGCGGGCTGGGGCGTGTTCTCGCGCCGGGTAGACAGCCTCGCGGGTTTGAACACCGAACTGCGCTTCCATCTGGACAGCGACACTACCGTTCAATTCGGTGGTGTGGCGATTGACGACGTGACCGTGACGGCTTGCCGCGCTCTGAGCGCAGACCTGTCCATCACCAAGACCGACGGTGTGACGACAGCAGTGCCGGGCGGCTCGGTGACGTACACCATGACCGCGTCGAACGCGGGCGCGGACCCGGTCACCGGTGCGACGGTTGCCGATACCTTCCCGGCTGCCCTGACATGCACATGGACTTGCGCTGGCGCCGGTGGCGGCACCTGTACGGCCGCTGGCGCTGGCAATCTCAACGATACGGTCAATCTGCCCGTGGGTGGCAGCGTGACGTACACGGCGAGTTGTGCGATCAGCGCTTCGGCCACCGGGATGCTGTCGAACACGGCAACCGTGACCAGCGGAATCTCGGACCCGGTTCCAGGCAACAACAGCGCCACGGATACCGACACCCTGACCCCGCAAGCCGACCTGTCGATCACCAAAACGAACGGTGTGACCAATGTGGCGCCAGGTGGGTCGACGACCTACACCATCGTTGCCAGCAATGCCGGACCCAGCGACGCCGGCGGTTCCACTGTGGCCGATACCTTCCCGGCCGATCTGACGTGCACCTGGACCTGCGTGGGCGCAGGAGGGGGCACGTGTACGGCCGCAGGTTCGGGCAACATCAACGACACGGCCGGCTTGCCGGCGGGTGCGAGCGTGACCTATACCGCGTCCTGCGCCATCAGCGGGACGGCAACCGGCACCATTTCGAACACGGCTACAGTGACCGCACCGGGTGGCGTGACTGATCCAACCCCGGGCAACAACAGTGCGACCGATACGGATACGGTCAGTCCGCAAGCCGACCTCTCCATCACCAAGACGGATGGCGTGACTTCGGTCACGGCTGGCGGCACAACGACCTACACCATCACGGTCAACAATGCCGGGCCGAACAATGCCTTTGGTTCCCGGATCATCGATACCTTCCCGGCAGGTCTCACGTGCACCTGGTCCTGTTCCCCGTCAGGAGGCAGCAGCTGCAGCGCGAACGGCATCGGCAACTTCAATGACGCAGCCAATATCGCGGCCGGCGGTACATTGACGTACACCGTGGTGTGTAATGTCAGCGCATCGGCGACGGGGACAATTGCCAATACGGCGCAGGCCAATACTTCGGAGTTCGTGACGGACCCGAACCTGGGCAACAACACAGCGACCGATACCGATACCGTGCTGGTTAATGCCGATCTCGCGATCACCAAGACCGATGGCCAGACTTCGGTGGGGCCGGGCTCAACCCTGACCTACACGATCGCAGCCAGCAATGCCGGCCCGAGTGATGCGTCGGCAACGGTGTCCGATACGGCTCCGACCGAGTGCACCAGCTTCACCTGGACCTGCGTGGGTGCCAGTGGTGGCACGTGCTCGGCCGGTGGCAGCGGCTCGATCAACGACGCCGTAGCCTTGCCGGTCGGCGCTTCCGTGACCTACACGGCAGCGTGTGTGCTGAATGGTGCAGTGTTGAATGCCACGGTCTCGAACACGGCTTCGATTGCACTCGGTGGTGGTGGCACGGATCCGACGCCGGGCAACAACTCGGCCGTAGATACCACACAAGTCCTGGGTTCCCCGGACGTCACTGGCACCAAGACCGCTTCGGGGCTGTTCTTGCCCGGTGGTGCGATCACCTATTCGATCGTGCTGTCGAATGCCGGCCTTGGTCCGCAGAACGACAACGTCGGCGATGAGTTCACCGATGTGCTGCCGGCTGGAATCACTGGCACGGGCGTCACGGCCAGCACCGGTACGGCCACGCTGGCGGGCAACACGGTTAGCTGGAATGGCAGCCTCGCGGCTGGCGCTTCGGTGACGCTGACCATCTCTGCAAACATCAACGGCAACGCCAGCGGCACCATCCTGAATCAGGGCACGATCAACACTGACCTGGATGCCAACGGCAGCAACGAAACCCAGCGTCTGACCGATGATCCCTCGGTCGTGGGTCCTGGCCAGCCAACCGGCATCGTGGTGGCTGCAGCCATCCCGACCATGGGTCGTCTGGGTCTGATCCTGATGGCGCTGGTGCTGGCGGGCTTTGCCTGGGAGCGCAGTCGCCGTCCGGCGGTGCTCGCTTCCCGGCGGTAACACGGACTGAGTCGCCGCACGCCTGACTCGGCGTGCGGCGCGCCGGGTCAGGGAGCCTCTGACTGACTCAGAGGTTCCGTACGATGCAAGGATGTATCCTTGGTGATGCTGCTTCAGCAGAACGATAGGTGGTGATGCTGACGGTCGGTTTTCCGACTACAGGCATCACTGCCAAGACGGCAGCACTCAAAATGAATCAGGGGCCCGCCAGACAGGGGTAGTTTGGCTTCACGCCGACCTGCATCCTGTTTCGGCCATACTCTGAGCCGGTCAGGAAACCCAGCGTCTCATGAGTACCCGTTCACCCCATATCGTCTGGTTCCGGCGCGACTTGCGCGTTCGCGACAATCCTGCGCTCACTGCCGCCTGTGCCGATGGCGCCCCGGTACTGGCCGTCTATATCCATTCACCGCGTGATGCCGGGTTATGGGGCCCGGGCGGTGCATCACGATGGTGGCTGCATCATTCACTGTCTGCGCTAACGAGCGACCTCGAACGGCTGGGAATTCCCCTGTTGCTGCTGCGCGGCCCGACCCGCTCCGCGCTGTTGATGCTGTGCTCTCGAGTGCAGGCGCGTTCGGTGTCCTGGAACCGCCGGTATGAGCCAGGCTCGATCGAGGTCGACAAGCGACTGAAAGCGCAGTTGGCTGCGCAGGGGGTCGCGGCCCATTCCCACAATGGCAGCTTGTTGCTCGAACCCTGGCAGATCGCCACTGGCGTGGGCGCGCCGTATCGGGTGTTCACGCCGTTCTGGCGCAAGGCGCAGACGCTGGTGTCGGCCGAACCGGGTTTGCCGACACCTGAGCCCCGGCGTAACCCCTTTGTGGTTGAAGCACCTGGACTGACTCTGGAGTCTTTGAAGTTGTTGCCGCGTATTCCGTGGGCGGGCGGGCTCGCTGCCACCTGGCAACCCGGTGAAAACGGTGCGCATCGCCGTCTCGAGTACTTTCTGCGGGAGTCCATCCGGGGTTATCGGGATGGCCGGGATTATCCGCAAAAGCAGTCGACGTCCGGCTTGTCGCCGCATCTGGCGTTTGGTGAGGTGTCGCCGCGCCAGGTGCTGGCTGCGGTGCACGCCAACTGGAACAGCGGCATGGGGCTCATGCCTGACGCAGAGTTTTTTGTTCGCGAACTGTTCTGGCGTGAGTTTTCGTATCACCTGCTGTTCCATTTCCCGAATACTCCGACTGAAAACCTCAATTCAGACTTCGATACGTTTGCATGGCGTCAGCCCGATCCGGTGCTGCTGAAGGCTTGGCAGCAGGGGCGCACGGGTTTGCCGATCGTTGATGCCGGCATGCGCGAACTGTGGATTACCGGCACCATGCACAATCGCGTGCGCATGCTCGTGGCGAGCGTGCTGACCAAGAACCTGCGGTATCACTGGCTGCATGGTGCACGCTGGTTCTGGGACACGCTGGTCGACGCCGACCTTGCGAACAACACGCAGGGCTGGCAATGGACAGCGGGCACGGGCGCTGACGCGGCACCGTATTTCCGCATTTTCAACCCGGTCACCCAAGGGGAACGCTTTGATCCGGAAGGGGGCTACGTGCGTCGATTCGTGCCGGAACTGGCCGACGTCCCAACCCGGTTCATTCACCAGCCCTGGATGTTGCCCGCGGCTGAGCTGCAGCGCCTCGGCTTGTCCGGAACGCCCTATGCGCGTCCGCTGATCGACCTGGCAAGCAGTCGGACGGATGCGCTGGCGGCCTACAAATCGCGTGGAGATTGACCGGCCCTTCACGCACCGGTAAAACCTGATCCAATTCCAAGGAGTTGGTCATGGCCATGATGAACATGCTGCGGTCCGGGCGCGAACCGATGTCGAAGGTCGACACCGCCTGGTTGCGCATGGAGAAGCCGACCAGTCTGATGATGATTACCGGCGTGATGATGTTCGAGACCCCACTCGACGTCGATCGCTTCAAGCGCATGCTGAATGACCGGTTCCTCGCATTCCGTCGCTTCCGCCAGAAAGCGGTGGACACACCCGGTGGCGCATATTGGGAAATCGACCACGATTTCGACCTGGACTGGCATGTGCGCATCACCGCCTTGCCCGGCAAGGTAGGGCAGGAAGAGCTGCAGCGTTTGGCGTCACAGCTCGCCTCCACGCCGCTCGACTATTCAAAGCCGCGCTGGCAGTTCCATGTCGTCGAGAAATACGGCGAGGGCAGCGCGTTGATCATGCGCATCCACCACTGCTACGCCGACGGGATTGCGTTGATCCAGGTCCTGCTGTCGCTGACCGACGTCAAACCGACCGAAGAAGATCGCGCCGCACTCGCCAAGGTCTGGTTCCAGGAAGACAAGGGTGGCGTGGTCGAGCGGCTGTTGTCGCCGGCTCGGAAAGGGCTGTCGCAAGCCATGCACCTGGGCGGAAAAGCCGTCGAAAAGGGCAAGGAACTGTTCAATGATCCCGAGCAGGTGGCCAAGCTGGCGCACGAGGGCAGCGAAATCGCGCGTGAACTCGCGATCGCGATCAGCCTGCCGGACGATCCGCCGACCCGATTCCGCGGACATCTGGGCGTCAGCAAGCGGTGCGCATGGGCCGAGCCGATGCCACTCAATGATGCCAAGCAGTTGGGCAAGGCCATGCGCTGCACGGTCAACGACATTCTGCTCGCCTGCGCGTCGGGGGCACTTCGCGGTTACCTGATGGACAAGGGTGAAGACCCGACCGGCCTGACCATCCGCGCCACGGTCCCGGTCAATCTGCGGCCTCTGGAACACGCCAAGAAACTCGGCAACCACTTCGGTCTGGTGTTCCTGAACTTGCCGATCGGTGAAGCCAATCCGCTTCGCCGGCTGGAGCTGGTTGCCGAAAACATGCGTGAACTGAAGCGTTCGCGTCAGGCCATCGTGGCGTTCGGCCTGTTGGCCGCACTGGGCATGGGGCCGTCGGCGTTGCAGGCTCCGGCTCTGGAAATGTTCTCGCGGAAGGCCACCACGGTGGCGACGAACGTGCCTGGACCGCAGATGCCCCTGTATTTTGCCGGTGCCAAGATCAGCGACCAGATGTTCTGGGTGCCGCAGACCGGCTCGATCGGCATGGGCATCAGCATCCTGTCTTACAACGGTCGCGTCCACTTTGGCCTGATCACCGATGCCAAGCTGGTGCCGGATCCCGAAAACATCATTCGTCGATTCAGCACCGAGCTCGAAAAGCTCCTGTTGATCGCCTGCATGGAAGATTGGAGTGAGCCGGTCACGCCGGCCGACGCCGAGGCGACCCTGGTACATTTCGCCGGCGGTGAAGCAAGCCCGGTTCCGAAGCGTCAACCCGCTGCGAAGAAGGCGGCCACGAAACCAGCGGCTGCGCCCCGTACCGCCAAGAAAAAGCCCGCCACGAAAAAATCCGCAATCGACAAATCTCTCGCCTGAGGTCCGGGCGGGACCGGCAGAACCTGCCCCGTATGCCCGGGAACGGGCGGCCTTATGACATTTTTCGGGCCGGTCCGGCTGCCGATCTTTCACTCTTTGACGACATGCTAAGTTCGGGTGCTTCCGCACTGGTTTGCCCCGGCCATGAAGGTCGTGTCGCGCCAAACCTGCTGCGCCCGGTTTGATTGGCCTTTGAGGAGTGCTTCAGTGAGTCGCGGTTACAACTTTTCGTCGGGTCCGGCGGTGTTGCCGGAAGAAGTGTTGAAGGAAGCTCAGGCAGAGATGCTGGAATGGTCCAACGCGCGGGCCTCGGTCATGGAAGTCAGCCATCGTGGCAAACCGTTCATCGCCATGGCAGAAGAATCCGAGCGCGATCTGCGCGCGCTGATGGACATTCCGTCCAATTACAAAGTGCTGTTCCTGCAAGGCGGCGCCACGCAGCATTTTGCGCAGATTCCGATGAACATCGCGTCCGGTGGTTCGGCCGATTACATCGTGACCGGCCAGTGGGGCCAGAAAGCGGTCAAGGAAGCCAAGCCCTATACGAACGCCCGTGTGGCCGCGACCGGTGAAGCCGACGGCTTCCTCAAGTTGCCGGCGCGTGACACCTGGCAGCTGGATCCGAATGCCGCTTACGTGCACTACACCCCGAATGAAACGATCGGCGGCATCGCCATTCACGACATTCCGGATGTCGGCAACGTACCGCTGGTCGCCGACATGTCGTCGAACATCCTGTCCGGTCCGCTCGATGTGTCGAAGTTCGGCCTGATCTATGCCGGTGCACAGAAGAACATCGGCCCGAGCGGCATAGTCGTGATGATCATCCGCGACGACCTGATCGCGCGTCCGACCGGCAACATCGCGAACATCTTCAAGTACAGCGCACAAGCGGCCGATGGCTCAATGCTCAACACGCCGGCGACGTTTTCCTGGTACATGGCCGGTCGCGTGTTCAAGTGGCTGCAGCGTCAGGGTGGTGTCGCCGTGATGGGTGAACGCAACCGTGCCAAGGCTGCGCGTTTGTATGACTACATCGACGGTTCCGGGTTCTACAGCAATCCGATCGAAACCTCTGCGCGGTCGTTGATGAACGTGCCGTTCCGTGCACCGAATGAAACCCTCGACGACCTGTTCGTCAAGGAATCGGAGGCCGCCGGCCTGCTCGCGCTCAAGGGTCATCGTTCGGTCGGTGGCATGCGCGCCAGTATCTACAACGCCATGCCGATGGCCGGTGTGGAGGCGTTGATCGCCTTCATGCAGGACTTCGCGCAACGTAACGGATGAGCCCGGAGGATCCCATGCTCAAGATCAAGACACTCAACAACATTTCGGCCTCGGGCCTGTCGCGCCTGCCGGCCGACCGTTATGAAATCGTCGACGAACTCGACAGCGCCGATGCGGTGCTGGTGCGTTCCGCCGACATGCATGCCGTCGAACTCCCAGCCAGTGTGCTGGCGGTCGGTCGCGCCGGCGCCGGTACGAACAACATTCCGGTCGCCAAGCTCAGCAAGCAGGGTGTGGTGGTGTTCAACGCCCCGGGTGCCAATGCCAATGCGGTCAAGGAACTGGTGCTGGCCGGCATGCTGATCAGTGCCCGCAACCTGCACGATGCGCTGGGTTTTGTCAGCGGTCTGCAGGCCGAGCATATGGAAGAGACGATCGAATCGCAGAAGAAGCGTTTCGTCGGCAACGAACTGGCCGGGCGCACGCTGGGTGTGGTCGGCCTCGGTGCGATCGGCGTGCGTGTTGCGAACGCGGCGCGTGCCCTCGGCATGCGTGTGGTCGGATTCGATCCGCACATGACGGTCGATGGCGCATGGGCGCTGTCATCCGACGTCATCAAGGCCAGTGGCCTCAATGAACTGTTCAGTTCCTGCGATTTCATCAGCTTCCATGTGCCGCTGATCGATGCCACTCGAGGGCTCTTCAATGCGCAGGCGCTGACAGTTTTGAAGCCCGGCGCAACCTTGCTCAACTTCAGCCGTGACGGCATCGTCGACGCCGAAGCCTTGAAGCAGGGTCTGAACGATGGCCGCATCGGCCGTTATGTCAGCGACTTCCCGAAGGCTGACCTGATCCGTCACCCGCGCGTGATCGCGCTGCCGCATTTGGGTGCATCGACGCACGAAGCCGAAGAAAACTGTGCGGTGATGGTCGTTGACCAGGTTCGTGATTATCTGGAAAACGGCAACATCTCGCATTCGGTGAACTTCCCGTCGACGCGCATGTCGCGTGGTGCCCGATCGCGCATCTGCATCGCCAACCTCAACAAGCCGAACATGATCGGCCAGTTGTCGCAGGTGCTCGGCGCGAATGGCATCAACATCTCGCAGATGCACAATGCCTCGAAGGGCGAAAACGCCTACAACCTGGTCGATGTGGACAACGAGGTCGGCACCGAAGTGTTGACGCAGTTGCGTGCGATTGATGGCGTGTTGTCCGTTCGCGTGGTCTGAACCTGATCCATCAACACAAAGGATTCGGTCCGACATGACTGAGCCGACGAAGTTCGAGAGTCTGGCGCAGGTGCGTTCGCGCATCGACGCCATTGATCGCGACATCCAGAAACTGATCGCCGAGCGTGCGGAATTCGCACGCCTGGTCGGACAGGTGAAGGGTCCGCTCCGTGCAGCGGTGGATTACTACCGGCCCGAGCGTGAGGCGCAGGTGTTGCGCATGGTCAAGGAGCGCAACCAGGGCCCCTTGTCGAACGAAGAGATGCTGCGACTGTTCCGCGAGATCATGTCCGCATGCCTCGCGCAGCAGGAGCCGCTGAAGATCGCGTTTCTGGGGCCGGAGGGGACGTTCTCGCAGACCGCCGTGCACCAGCATTTTGGTCATTCGGTGAACGGGCTTCCGGTTGGCAGCATCGAGGAAGTGTTTCAGGAAGTGGAGGCCGAACGCGCCGACTTTGGTGTCGTACCGGTCGAGAATTCGACCGAAGGTTCGGTTCATTCCACACTGGACATGTTCCATGATTCATCGCTGAAGATCTGCGGCGAAGTCGAACTCCAGATCCACCAGTTCCTGCTCAGCCGATCCGGCGAGATGAATCGTATCCAGCGCGTGTTTTCGCATCCGCAGTCACTTGGGCAGACACGCAATTGGTTGCGGACCAATCTCCCGAATGCCGAAAAAGTGGCCGTGTCGAGTAATGCCGAAGCGGCTCGCAGGGCTCAGGGTGCCGACGACTGTGCCGCAATCGCGGGGCAGTCGGCTGGCCGTGTATACGACCTGAAAGTGGTGGCCGGTCCGATCGAGGACCGTCCCGACAACAATACGCGGTTCGTGGTGCTGGGCCGCGACCTGTTTTCGCCATCCGGCAGCGACAAGACTTCGTTGCTGGTGTCTGGCCAGGACCAACCGGGTCTGTTGTTCCACCTGCTGGAGCCACTGGCGAAGCGGGGTGTATCGATGACCCGCATCGAGTCGCGGCCAACCCGGCGTGGCAAATGGGAATATGCGTTCTTCATCGACATCGAAGGTCACGTCGAGGATGAGCCGGTCAAGGCGGCGCTGGCCGACTTGGGTCCTGTATCCAGTTTCGTCAAAATCCTCGGCTCTTACCCCAAGGCGGTACTCAGCGAATGAGCGGACTGTTCCTCGATCGTGCAGCAAAGCCCATCCAGAAACTGGTGGCCTATGATCCCGGCCACGACCTGCCGCGCTTGCGCGAGCGGTTTGGCGACATCATCGTCGAACTGGGCTCGAACGAGAACGGTTGGGGCACGTCGCCACTCGCAGTCGAGGCGGTGTCACGTGCTGTTCGTGACAGCTTTCGCTATCCGGATCCGCTGGGTCTCGGCTTGCGCGCGAAACTTGCCGAACGGCATGACTGCTCCGAAGAAGAAATCGTGCTCGGCAACGGTTCGCATGAATTGTTGATGCAACTGGCTCAGGTGTTTGCCGAGCCCGGTGACGAAGTCATCTATTCGCGTTACGGCTTCGCGGTCTATCCGATCGCCACGCGTGCCGTGGGCGCAACCGGTATAGCGGTCGATCCGTTTCCGCGCGATCACACGATGCCGCTCGGGACGAATCTGGCGAACATTCCGCCGGCCATCACCGAACGCACGAAGATCATTTTTGTCGCGAATCCGAACAACCCGACCGGAACCCATTTCCGGATCGAGGATCTGCGTGCGCTGATGCGGGCTGTGCCGGGCAACATTCCGGTCGTGGTCGACGAAGCCTATACCGAGTTTGCCGATGCCCCGGGACTTGATTCGGCGATCACATTGCGTTCGGAATTCCCGAATCTGGTGGTGAGCCGCACGTTCTCGAAGGCCTACGGGCTCGCCGGGCTGCGTGTCGGTTATCTGGTGGCGCATCGAGATGTCTGCGAGCTGATCAATCGCCTGCGCGAGTCGTTCAACGTCAACACGCTCGGGCTGATTGCCGCCGAAGCCGCGCTTGACGATTCCGGGTTCCTGGCGCGAGTGCGCGAAGGTGTGCTGACTCAACGCGCACGTATCGCTGAAGCGGCCAAGGCGCTGGGTTGGTTCGTGTTCCCGAGTCAGACCAATTTTCTGCTGGTCGACTTTGGTCGCAAGGCGCAGCCAATCGAAGATGCGTTGTTCGAGCGTGCCGTGATTGTCCGGCCGATGGTCGGTTACGGTTTGGGGAATTGCCTGCGCATGACGGTCGGCAATCCCGAAGAAACCGATCGTCTGATTGCCGCGCTTCAAGAGGTTCGTGATGCGGCTTGATTGGCTGGCGCGAACCGGGCGGCCGTTGACCGGCAGTATCCGCGTGCCGGGTGACAAGTCGGTCTCGCATCGAGCCATCATGCTGGCCAGCCTCGCCGAAGGCACGAGTCACATCCGCGGCTTCCTGGAAGGCGAAGACACGCGCGCCACGGCAAGGTGTTTTGCGCAGATGGGCGTGCGCATCGAAGCGCCCAACGAAGGCGAGCGGATCGTCCACGGCGTTGGCCTGCACGGATTGACGGCGCCGAGCGCTCCGCTGGACTGCGGCAATGCTGGCACTGCCATGCGGTTGATGTGCGGTGTTCTGGCTGCACAGTCGTTTCCCAGCGTGCTCGTGGGTGACGAGTCGTTGACCAAGCGGCCCATGGCCCGGGTCATCGATCCCTTGTCCGAAATGGGCGCCGTGATCACTGCCGCCGAAGGCAAACGGCCACCTTTGCAGGTGTCACCGGCCGCCGGGCTCATCGGGCGGCAATTCCGGCCACCGGTGGCCAGCGCACAAATCAAGTCGGCGCTGTTGCTCGCAGGGCTTTATGCCGAAGGTGAGACTTGGGTCAGCGAGGTTCATCCGACGCGCGATTACACCGAGTCGATGTTGCGCGGGTTTGGTGTCGTCGTGGATCAGGCTGGTGATGCGGTCGGTGTGCGTGGTGGCCAACGTTTGCGCGCGACCGACATCAACGTGCCGACCGATTTTTCATCCGCCGCGTTTTTCCTGGTCGCCGCGAGCATCATTCCCGGCTCCGATCTGACGATCTGCGATGTTGGCCTCAATCCTCGTCGCACCGGCTTGCTGGATTGCCTGCGCGACATGGGCGCCGACATTGAACTGTTGAACGAACGCATGGCCGGTGCCGAGCCCGTGGCGGACTTGCGGGTGCGGGCGCGCCGACTGCGCGGGATTGCCGTGCCGGAAGCCCGCGTGCCCGACATGATTGACGAATTCCCGGTTCTGTTTGTTGCCGCTGCCGTGGCAGAAGGGGTGACCACCATCTCGGGTGCCGCGGAGTTGCGCGTCAAGGAAAGTGATCGGATCAGCGTGATGGCCCAGGCACTTGCTGCGATGGGTGTGCAGATCGAGGAGCGCCCTGACGGTGCCCGGATCCAGGGCGACACGCGTTGGCAGGGCGCGGACGTGGATTCGCACGGTGATCACCGGTGTGCGATGAGCCTGAGTATCGCCGCCCAGTTCCTGGACGGCGAATGCATCATTCGTGATTGCCGCAATGTCGACACTTCGTTTCCCGGTTTTCGCGAACTCGCGACGGGATGCGGCATGGACATCCAGGCAGTGACGGAACCCGCATAGTCGACGGGCAAGCCGATCGGGTTGCCGGGACCTGGCGGTCACGGCACCAGCATGATGTCGCCTGGACAGTTGTAGAGCATGAACTGCGCAACACTGCCGATCGTGAATTCGTCCTGGATCGAGCCCCGGTGTTTGCCGAGGACGACGACATCAGGACGCAATCGCAACGCTGCATTGAGCAACACGGTTGTCGCGAATCCGTGTTCCAGATGTATCGCGGCTCCGGGAAACCGGGCTTGATGTTCCTGCATGCGAAGTTCGGCATCAGCCTTTGTCAACGCAAGCAGTTTGGTGATGGCTGCTTCGGGGTACCCGTCCAAGCGCAGCAGCGCCTCTTCAGGCACCCGGCAACCGTGCGCGAGATGGAAGTGGATGTCTTGCAGCCACGGTGAAGGTATGAAGGCGTTCGACCATGAAGCGTGATCGGAATCAATTAGGGCGCGGGGAACCTGCGATCCTTTGGCAGAAGTGAGCAATCGGCGTGAAAGAAGTGTCAGTGTGGCGACTCAGGGCGCGAACAAGTGGCCCAGTCGCACTGGTGCCGGGACATCAACCGGTTCAACCAAAGCGGCATGATTGTTCTTCGGGCTGCCCACCGCACGATCGACCGGGAACCATCTGGCCGTGCCGCCGGGCGCCGGCCGCAACAACGGATCCAGTGCCGCCGCAGGTGCCTCCAGCCAGAATCGCCAGTCCGATGGTGCAAGCAGCACCGGCATCCGATCGTGCAATGGCGCAATTTCTTCACTCGCCGCGCAAGTGAGAATGCTGAAGGTCTCGACATCGATCTGGTCCGGTCCGCGCCATCGTTCCCAGATGCCGGCAGCAACAAACAGTGAGTCATGTTGCGGCACCACGGCGCAGGGTTGCTTCTGCCGGGTGTCGCCGATCCATTCGAAGTAGCCGCTCTGCGGCACCAGGCAGCGGCGTTTGCGGTAGGCCTGTCTGAAGGATGGTTTCTCCGCGACCGATTCAGCTCGGGCATTGATCGTCTGGCTGGCGATTCGTGTGTCTTTCGCCCAAGCTGGAATCAAGCCCCAGCGCAACAGATCGATACTCAGATCACCATCGTCATCGACGCGCACCACAGGCGCGAGTTGGGTTGGCGCAATGTTGTAGCTGGCAGCATAAACCGGGTATTTGTGGCCCCTGATGTCAAAATGGGCGGCCAGTTGTTCGGGCAGGGTGGCGAGAAAATAGCGGCCGCACATGGGATCAGCGTTTGCGGAAGACGCCGTAGCAGAAATGCTGACTGCGGCCGGACGGGGTGATGTGGTCTTCGAAGACTTCACCGAGCAGGTCTAATGAATCCTTGCCCAGCATGGTGTGCATCAAATCAGCATCGCGACGTTGTACCGGCAGGCCGCTGCAGCGTTCCGGGCCGTCCGGTGCAAACCCGGCGATCACTGCAATCCCTCCGGGCACCAACGCGTGACGCACTTGCCGACCGTACGCGGCTTCATCGGCTGGATCAGTGAGGAAATGTGCAACCGCCCGGTCGTGCCAGAAATCAAAGCTCCTGGCAGGGAGCGGGACGTCACGGATATCGCCGCATAACCAATTGATGTTTGCCGCCCGGGCACCCAGGCGTGCCCGCATTTGGTCCAGGGCCCTTGCCGACAGATCCAGCACGCACAGGTGGCTCAAGCCCATCGTCAACAGGTCATCGACGAGCGTCGATACGCCCGCGCCGACATCGATGAACCGTGATCCCGGGTGAATGCCTTGCTGCGTCAGCAACTGCAGCGACAGGTCGAGATGCGAACGCGTCCAGCTCAGAACATCGACCGGCTTCTCGTACACCGACTGCCAATGGGAGCTTGCTGGATCCTTCATATCCGATTCCGTATGGCGAGGCCGAATGATGACAGCAACCAGCAAGGGCCGTGGAATGTCCAAAGAAGGCGGAATCGATGATTTGCGTGACGCGGAACATCCGGCCCTGCCCGGGTGCACGGGTTTGCGCTAGCTTTCGTCCCCTGATTTCCAATTGTCGGATATCCCCATGTTTGACCTGCGAGTTTCACTGATCCAGGCCGCCACGGTCTGGCACGACGCGGCTGCGAACCGCGAGTTGTATGGCGCGCTGGTGCGCCCGTTGCAAGGCAGCACCGATCTGGTCGTATTGCCGGAAACGTTCACGAGTGGTTTCTCGAACGAAGCGATCCACCATGCCGAAACCATGGCGGGCGACACCGTTGCCTGGATGTCGGCATTGGCTGTGGAAATCGGCGCCGTGGTGACCGGCAGCGTGATTCTGCGCGACGGTGATCAGGTCTTCAACCGCCTGCTCTGGGCGCGCCCGGATGGCAGTGTCGTGCACTACGACAAACGCCATCTGTTCCGCATGGCGCGCGAACACGAGCGTTATGCCGCGGGCCGTGATCGACTGATCGTCGAACTCAAGGGTTGGCGGATTTGTCCGCTGGTCTGTTACGACCTCCGGTTCCCGGTGTTCATGCGTAATGGTCGTGCAGCCGAATCGCCCGGCGGCATGGACTACGACTTGTTGTTGTTCGTCGCGAACTGGCCGGCGCCGCGTCGGCATCCGTGGCGCACATTGCTGCGCGCCCGTGCGATCGAAAATCTTTCCTATGTGGTGGGCGTCAATCGGGTCGGGCGGGATGGCAATGATCTGGACTACGCCGGCGACAGTGCGGTAATCGATTTTGTCGGTGAAGCGCTGGTGGACTGCGGCAGTGAGCCCTTGGTTGTCACGAGTACCTTGTCCTGGGCCAGGCTGCAGGCTCACCGTGATCGGTTTCCGGCCTGGATGGATGCCGATCGCTTCACGTTGGAGGACGCATGAGCACGCTCGCCACGTTGTTGATGGGTGCAAGCCTGATGGCGGCTCCCGCGGCCGACCTGGAACCGAAGCAGTGCTACAACTGTGCGGACTGGAATGAACCACAAGAGCCGTTTCAATTGGCGCCGAACACTTGGTACATCGGTCCGAAAGGTCTGTCGGTTCTGATGGTGCGGACACCCGAAGGGCTGGTGGTGTTCGATGCCGGTCTACCGCAAACCGTGCCAGTGATCGAGGCCAATCTGAAGGCTTTGGGTCATGGCCTCGGCGATATCAAGCTGATCCTGAACTCACATGCCCACTATGACCATGCAGGTGGCCTGGCCGCGTTGTCGCGCCTGAGCGGCGCGCCGGTTGCCACGCGCACGCTGGGCGCAAAGGCCTTGTCGATCGGCAACGTCGACCCGGCCGACCCGCAGGCGGCATTCGGAGCCGACAACGCCTATCCGCCAGTCAGCAATGTGAAAAGCCTGGGGGACAGTGAAACCATCCAATTCGGTGGCCTGACCATCAACTCGCACGACAGCACCGGCCATACGCCGGGCAGTACCTCTTACTCATGGCGGGATTGCGGGAACGGGGTTTGTGTCGACATGGTCTATGCCGACAGCATCACGGCTGTATCGGCGCCCGAATTCCGATTCACCGACGATCCCGCCCGCCTGGCTGTGTTCGAGGCGACCTTTGATCGTTTGGCAGGGTTGCCGTGCCAGGTTCTGGTCAGCACTCACCCGGATTTCAGCGGGTTGTTCGAGAAGGCCGCAAAAACCGGAGGCCCGGAGCGATTCATCGATCCGGATTCGTGCCGGGACTACGCGGCCAAGGGGCGCGAACGGCTGGCGTTGCGGCTGAAGGAAGAGGCCGAGGCGCAGTAACGAAGTATGGCGGCCGGGTGCGCTGAACTGGCTCGTTACCGGCCGGCAAGCTACGCTTGCGACCTCTTTTTCCTGCGATCTCGCCATGCTCAAGATCGACACGCACGCCCACATCCTGCCGCGCGATTGGCCGAATCTGGCCGAGAAGTACGGCGACGACCGATTTGCGGTCATTCACCACAGCGAAGGTCGGCACCGGATCTACAAGGACGGCAAGTTTTTCCGCGAGATCTGGCCGAATACCTGGGATCCGGAATTGCGCATTGCCGACTATGCGCGATTTGGCGTGCAGGTTCAGGTCATTTCCACCGTCCCGGTCTTGTTCTCCTATTGGGCGAAGCCGCACCAGGCGCTCGATCTCCATGAACACCTGAACAATCACAAGGCCGAACTGTGTCGCTCGTATCCGCGTCATTTTGCGGCGCTGGGCACGGTTCCGCTGCAGTCACCCCGGTTGGCGATCCAGGAGATGGAACGCTGTGTTGAACAACTGGGTCTGGCTGGCGTCCAGATCGGATCACACGTCAACGATTGGAATCTCGACGCGCCGGAACTGTTCGAGTTCTTCCAGGCGGCACAGGACCTTGATTGCGCCATCCTGATCCATCCGTGGGACATGATGGGTACGGACACCATGCCGAAATACTGGCTGCCTTGGTTGGTCGGCATGCCGGCCGAACAATCGCGCGCTGCGTGCTCGCTGATCTTCGGCGGTGTGCTGGAAAAGTTGCCGAAGCTGCGTATCTGTTTTGCCCACGGGGGTGGTTCGTTCCCATTCACCATCGGTCGCATCGAACATGGGTTCCGCATGCGTCCTGACTTGGTGGCGCTCGACAATCCGCGCAATCCGCGCGAATACCTGAAGCGGGTGTTCTTCGATTCTTGTGTGCACGATCCGCAGGCTTTGCGATATCTGCTGGATGTGGTCGGCACCGATCGAGTGATGCTCGGTACCGACTACCCGTTCCCCCTTGGCGAACAGGAGCCGGGCAGCGGCATCAACAGGCTTGAGCTGGATCCGGTTGCACAGGCGCACTTGTTCCATGGCAGTGCGCTGCAGTGGTTGAAGCTGCCCATGTCCCGTTTCGATTGAGTCCCACATGAGTCCCGCGGCGATGAATCTACAATCCGAACACTGGGCGCTCGAACAGGATGCGCGTGATGAATTGGCGGCGTTCCGGGACGAGTTCCTGATCCCGAAACATGACGGCCGGGAACAGGCCTATTTCTGCGGCAACTCTCTGGGGCTGCAACCGAGCGGCACCTGGGCTGCGCTGCAGACCGAACTCGAAGACTGGCGTGACCTCGGTGTCGAAGGGCACTTCCGCGGGCGCAATCCATGGATGCCTTACCACGAGTTCGTCCGCAAACATCTGGCCGAACTGGTTGGTGCCCAGGAATCGGAAGTGGTCGCGATGAACTCGCTGACCGTCAACCTGCATCTGCTCATGGTCAGTTTCTATCGGCCGACGAAAGAGCGGCCGGCGATCCTGATCGAAGCTGGCGCGTTCCCATCCGATCGATATGCAGTCGCCTCACAAATCGGATTTCACGGTTTTGATCCGGAACGCGACTTGATCGAACTTGGCCCTGATAGCGAGGGCGGTACGATTTCGATGGCCTCGTTGAAGCGCGTGTTGATGCAACAGGGTCACCGGGTTGCGCTCGTATTGTGGCCAGGTGTGCAATACCGCACCGGGCAGCGGTTCGACCTTCGGCAGATTGCCGATCTGGGGCATCGTGCCGGCGCACTGGTGGGGTTCGATCTGGCGCATGCAGTGGGCAATGTGCCGGTTGACTTGCATGCCAGCAACGCCGATTTCGCGGCGTGGTGCAGCTACAAATACCTGAACTCAGGCCCGGGCTCGATTGCCGGAGCATTCGTTCACGAGCGCCATGCCCGAACCGACCGACCGCGATTCGCAGGGTGGTGGGGTCACGATCAGTCGACGCGTTTTCGGATGGGGCCACAATTCCAGCCGACTCCGGGGGCGGAAGGTTGGCAGTTGTCGAACCCTCCGATCTTTGCACTCGCACCGCTGAAAGCCTCGCTGGACGTGTTCCATCGTGCAGGCCTGGCTCGGTTGCGTGCAAAATCCCTGCGACTCACGGCTTATCTGGAAGCGCTGGTTGGCGCCCATCTCGGCGAGTTCATCGAGATCATCACACCGGTCGACCCCGAGCAGCGGGGCTGCCAGTTGAGCCTGCGTGTGCGCGCCGGCCGTGAAACCGGACGTGCTTTGTTCGATGCCTTGGCGAATCAGGGCGTCGTCGGCGATTGGCGCGAACCCGACGTCATCCGCATGTCACCGACCCCGCTGTACAACCGGTTCAGTGACTGCTGGCGGTTCATCACCGCGGCTCGCGCTTTTTTCGTGACGGGCTGATCGAGTCGTCCAGATAACGCACAGCCAGCGGCCCGGCGTCGAAGCCAAGTTCGAGCGTGTGTGTGGTCCAGGCGATGGCCTGTGCGCAGGCTTCGGGAAGCGGCACATCCTGCGCGAGCAGGGCCGTCAAGGCCGACGACAGATGACAGCCGGTGCCGTGAGTCTTGCCCAGCTTCAGTCTTGGATGGTCGAATGACTCGACCGAAGATGCGGTGACCAGACGGTCGGTGACCGTGTTGCTCCGGCTGTGGCCACCCTTGACCAATACAGCGCCTGCCCCGAGGTCGAGCAGTCGTCTGGCCGCAGCCAACGCACGGGCAGAGGTATCCACCGCCATGCCGGTCAGGTGGGCAAGCTCGGGCAGGTTGGGGGTCAGCACGTCGATCGCAGACATGAGTTCGAGCAAGTGGCGCGGCATCTGCTGGCTGGTCAGCGCCATGCCACGTGATGCCACCAGAACCGGATCCACGACCAGTTGGCCGAGCCGTCCTTGTCGGGACATGGAGTGGATCAAGCGCAACTGGCCGGCACTCCCGGCGAGTCCGATCTTGGTGACGGCGGGGCTGAATTCCTCCAGCAGGCACACCAGTTGTTGCGTGAAGGCACGCAGAGGGCGTGGCTGGACCGATTCGACCCGGCTCGTGTTCTGGACTGTTTCAGCGGAAACCAGACCCAAACCGTGAACACCGAATGCGGCAAAACTGCGAATGTCCGCCAGCAGGCCTGCGCCACCGCTCGGGTCCATTCCGGAAATGGCCAAACAGGTGGCTTTGTTGTGTTTTCGCAACACAGAAGTATCCCTTGAATATGGGAGTTTAGGCTTCTGATCAGGGGTTTGGCGCATTTTGGACTGAATTTCCGGATAAACGGCTGTTGACCGCTTGTTGTTTTTTTGTCACCATGTCGTACATTCACAACAAGCCCGCGATCGAGACCATCCCGTGCACCATTCGAAGTCGACATTGATGTTCGCCATTGTTTCAGCACTCGGTGCTGCGAACGTTGGTGCGTCCGAGCTCGGTGAGTGGCAGGATTATGCGCGCGCGGCTGTGATGCCGTCATTCGATTGGGCCGATCGTGCTCAGCACACGCCCACATTGTACGACCGTGGCGCCCAAGTGGAGCTGCAAGAGCTGTTCGCGTTCCAGGTGCGCAACGAGCACCAGAAAATCGCGCTTGCCGTAGGCCGCTCTGCCGTCACCGAAACGCCGATGGCGCGGGCAGTCAATGCAGATGCATCGTTCTTCAACGCCGGGCGCAGCACGCTCGTGCGCGACCTCGTGGCGCCGAGCTTCAGTGCCGAAACCGGTGGTGGTGTGGTCACGGCAGGTGTCGTGATTGCCGAACAGCGTTTCGCCTCGTTGGGCATGGGCGCTACTGTCGTCGATACCGCCGAAGAGGTGGATCGTTCGTTGCCGGTGGAAAAAGTCGCCGGTACCGGCGTCCGTTTGGCGTATACCGCACCGATCAGCAGCAAGTTCAGCGTCGACACCTTTGTGCAATCGCGCGTGAACATGGAAGCACTGCACGCGTATCGCGGCGTGTTCTCCGATCCGGGTGATTTCGATATTCCGTCGCAGGCTGGTGTCACGGTGCGTTATCAGTTCGCGCCGAAATGGCAGTTGGCCGTGTCGGCAGACCGCATTCGCTACAGCGAGCTCACTGCATTCTCCAGCAACGCGCTGCCAACGCGCTTCCTGTCGCTGCTGGGCGACAGCACGTCGCCGGAATTCGCTTGGCAGGATCTCGATGTGCTCGGTGCGGAAGTCAGTTATTCGTTGAACCAGCGCAGCGGGCTGATCGCACGGTACGGCACGCACCAGCAGCCGGAGCCCACCTCCACGCTGCTCCGCTCGGCTCTTGATGACGCCATCGGCGGCGGTTTCGTCGCGCTGGGATATCACCAGGGCACCCGCAATTTCGGAAGTTTCGCGCTGAACGCAACCTATGCGGACACGCAATCTTTCCTCGGCAATGTTTCCGCAGCAAACAAGGATGCCACCGGCGCTCAAGTCGAGCTCGAGGCTTCCTGGCGGTTCGATTTTTGACACTTCTATCCAGGGCTTAGATTCAAGTGCGGGCTCGAGCAATCGAGCCCATTTTTTTTGCGCGGAATCCGTTGTTTCGCTTGTGGCATGAGTAGATCCGGAAGTGGCGTCATGGCGACTCACATTGCGAATCCGCGCACAGAACGGAAGCCGCAAGACGCTGTCCACCAGACAAAGACCCCGTCGATCGCGTACATTAGGCGGTCGGGACCGATTACATATGTCCATTGTCCGGGGGCGGTTTCCGATCAGTCACACCCGAGCGCACCTGACACGTACCGAGCGTTTGGGCCTCGGACGTCGCATATTCAGACCAGCGTTAGGGAAGAGAGGAACAAACCATGAATCTTGGTGCAGTGATCAAGCAGGAAATCCAGCGACTCGCGCGACGCGAAGTTGGCGGTGTGGTCAAAGAGTTGCGCGCTTCGTTGAAAAAACAGCGCGCGGAAATCCTGGCGCTCAAGAAGTCCCTGCGGCAGGTGGCCAAAACCCGTGCCGTTGGTCGACCACGTGCCAATGCCGTCGAAGAAGGCCCGTCGGATGGCATCCAGCTTAGATTCTCGCCAAAGCGTCTTGCACAACTGCGGGCGAAAAAGGACATCACCCTCGGTGAACTCGCCCGTTTGACCGAGACCAGTGCCCCGACCCTGACCAAGTGGTTGAGTGGCGCCAGTCGTCCGTCGCCGGCGCAACTCCAGAAAATATCCTGGATCCGATCGCAGAGCCCGCGCGCGCTGCGCGAGTTTCTTGCCAAGCCGGAATAAAGGCACGGATCAGCCTCGGTATCCAGCAATGACCCGAGGCTGATGAAACGAACAGTGGGAGCTTCAGCCGCGATGGGGTGCTCGCCCGAAGTCTCGAGGAATCGCGGCTGAAGCCGCTCCCAGTGAAACCCCAAATCCATTTCGGAGCGATAGCACCCCCCGATGTTCGGCGAGGGTTGGAGGAATTTCGGCAAGCACTTCGCCCTTTTGCTTCGCCCTGCGAAGCACAAGGAGCTGCGGCTAAGCTTCGGACTGGCCATCGCCCTCCCCGATGTTCGGGGAGGGTTGGGAGGGGTTTAGGCAAACACTTTTCGCTCTTGTGCTTCGCCCTGCGAAGCACAAGAGCGGTGGTTTCACCCGATCGATGCGTTGTGTTGCATCGGCCGGTTGAGACAGCTGCTCCTACTCGAGCGGCGATTGTTCGATGATGGCGAACCCGCGCTCGGTCAGTTCGCTGCGGGCTTCGCGGGTTGCGCTGCCCAGCAGCAGGATGGTGCGCTGCTGCGCGCGCACGGTACTGGTGTCGAGAAACGCCGCGATGTCGTCATCCCAGGTCAATCGGTCTACCGGCACGGGCAAATAAATTTCGCCTTCACAATCCGCGCCGAAGCCGGCACCGATATGGCGCAGCGTGCAGGCGCCAATCGGCACGCCACTCTTGCCGGGCAACGGTGCCGACAGCAACTGGCGAATGCCATTGACGACAAACCGGGCTTCGATCTGATTCTTGGCGGTATTGGCCAGTTCGAGTGCTTCATCGCAGCCGCCGCGAATCTGCATTTGCTCCAGACCCACAACAAATGCGGTCTCCATGCTCGGCGTGAACGATGACTTGCGCACGAATCGCCGGCTCAGTTCATCGCTGCAACCCATCGCATTCAAGCGAAGCCGGTTGTTCTCCGCAAGACTCTTTTCGTCGAGCCGCCATGCCGTGTCGTCGATACGCAGCAGTTCCGGGATCACACCCCAGGTTGCAGCACCCAGTGCATCGATTGCCAAACCAAACGCTTTCGCGCTGCCGGCCGAAGACCAGGCCATTCGATCGAGTTCGGCGGCCAGTACCGGGTTATCGGAGTAGGGGTCCACGCCCAGGTGCAGCGCAATTTCCGTCCGCGCTTCCTTGAAGCCAACTTTGCGCTTGACCAGCCGCATGCCCTGTTTCTTGCCGCGTTCGATATTTCGGTCGCGCGTGGCGACCACCGGCTCCGGCTTTCGGCCGGCATCAAATGGCCCCGGCTGATTCGGCTGCTCGTCGGCCAGTTCGTCGACGGCGTCGTCGCGTGCGCGTGACAGGCTGTCGCGGACATCACCGGCGCGATCCTTGATCAGACGCTCCACGCCTTTCGGCAAAGCCTTGACCGTATCGATCGGGCGAGTGACGACACGCTTCAAGCCGTTGAATGTCTCGATGGTCTTGCGTTTGGCCGTGTTCCACGCCGCTTCGTCGTGGCCTGCATCCTTCAGTCGGCGCAGGGCTTCCACTTCCTCGATCCGCACGGGAA
Organism: Lysobacteraceae bacterium; assembly: GCA_040376895.1. GTDB lineage: Bacteria > Pseudomonadota > Gammaproteobacteria > Xanthomonadales > Ahniellaceae > Ahniella. Next base: position 22,396 of record JBEIPT010000001.1, read on the forward strand.
CGAGTTCACGGCTTTCCGCGACCCAAGTGCCGTAGTCGGATTCGATCGTGAACTGCATCATGTAGCCGGACAATTGAACTTTGGGCAGCACGCGGTATCCCGGCCCACTCAACAAGCTGGGTTCGAGTACATCCGCAGCCTGGACGTCCGACTGCGACGAAGCATCCGGCGGCGTGTCTGGTGCGCCTTGTGATGTGGCCTCCGAAACGGGGTCGACCGTCGGCTCGAAGCCGGTGGTGGTCATGGGCGTTTCGTCTTCGGCGACACATGCGCCGACAAGGAGCATCAGCGCCAGCAGCGATCTCAGTTCCAACTGCATACTACTTTCCCGCAAACACCGGCATCCATCAGATCGAAGCCCTTCTGGAAATCGTCGATGTGGATCTGGTGCGTCAGCACCTTCTGCAGCGGGAATCCAGTCAGCACCATCTGCGTCATCTTGTACCAGGTCTCATACATGCGTCGGCCATAGATGCCGTGCAGGGTGAGGCCCTTGAAGATGACCTTGTCCCAGTCGATGCCCGCGCCCTGCGGCAGAATGCCGAGCAAGGCGATCTTGCCGCCGTGGTACATGCAGTCGAGCATGTCCTGGAACGCACGCTGGTTGCCGCTCATCTCGAGGCCCACATCGAAGCCCTCGATGTGCAGATCCTTGACCACTTCCTTCAGCGACTGCTTGGCAACGTTGACGACACGCGTGGCGCCCATGTCGGCGGCCAGCTTCAGTCGATAGTCGTTGATGTCGGTCACGACCACGTTGCGTGCGCCGATGTGTTTGCAGATGCCGGCGGCAATGATGCCGATCGGGCCGGCGCCGGTGATCAGAACGTCTTCGCCGATCACGTCGAACTCCAGCGCGCAGTGCGCGGCGTTGCCATACGGATCGAAAAACGCGGCAATCTCACTGGGAATCTGGTCGGGGATCGGCCACAGATTACTCGCCGGCACCGCGATGTATTCGGCGAACGCGCCGTTGCGATTCACGCCGATGCCGACCGTCTTCGGGCACAGATGCTGGCGCCCCGCACGGCAGTTGCGGCAGACGCCGCAGACGATATGGCCTTCAGCGGAAACCCGCTGGCCGACGTCGTAACCGCGAACGCCCGCACCGACTTCGACGATTCGCCCGACGAACTCATGGCCGATCACGAGACCGGGCTTGATCGTGCGCTGGCTCCATTCGTCCCACTTGTAGATGTGCAGGTCAGTGCCGCAGATTGCGGTTTTTTCGAGCTTGACCAGTACATCGTTCGTGCCGACTTCGGGCATCGGCACCTGATCCATCCAGATGCCCTTGACCGCTTCCTTCTTGACCAACGCTTTCATCATTCGCGACATGGATTTTTCCCCTCAGGCTACGTGCAGGCCTTTGTAAATCGTGTTGTGCGCCGGACGCTGCTCTTCGGCGGGGCGTACGGTGCTGTAGTAGTACATGGCGATCGAGCGCCGGAACACGTGATCAGGCGTGTCGAGCGGCACCGGATGGCCGTGGAAGGTGTCGCTGCGGGTGTTGAAGATCACCGCGCGATTGAACAAGGGTGTCACCGTTTTTTCCCGTCGAGCGGCGTCCGTCGACCAGATTTCCAGCTCGCCACCGTATTCGGCGCGCCAGTCGTCGTCGTTGAGATAGATCAGCAGATTGATCCGACGGTGTGCCTGCAGGCCTTCGTGCCAGTTGAAATCGGCATGAATGCCGAGGTGATCACCCTTGCGGCTCAAATGGATTCCGGCACCATGCAGATGCGGATCGGGCAGCAGGTGCTCGATGCCGGTCAGCTGCTCGAGGAAGCGGATGAACGGCCCGCTGTTGAGATCGTGAACGGCGTGCCGGATCGAGTCGGGAAACCGTTCCTCATGTGGGCTGGCGCGTTTGACCTCGAAGCCGATCGCACCGAACCGATCCCAGGCCATGTCGTCGTCCGGGTGCGGAAAGTCCGCCCGCATCCGCTGGGCTGCGGTGGTGTCGAGCAAGTCATCGATGACCAGATGCGGGTAGGGCGCCGCGTGACGATAGGCATCACGTTCGCGTTCCGCCAGCGATGTCAATCGTGTCAAATCGAAACAGTAGGGCATGAGACGCAAAACTCGGGACATCCGGGAGCGACAGTATATCGGGCTTGCCTCCGGTCTCCCATGAACACGACCAAACGCATTTGCCACCATGGATGTTTTTGTGCCAAAAAGCAGGATGTATTCGGTCCGTCTGCCGCTGTTGATGTGCCTCGGTTGGCTCGCCCTGAGCGCAGCGCCCGCGTGCGCGCTGGAAGGGCTATGGCTGCCGTATTCTGCGGACGCACTGACTGCGCAGGCAAAACAGATCGGTCTGCCGCTTGATGTGCCGGCGCTGGCTGATCCGCAGGGTGCTCCGTTGGGGGCGATCGTGAGCTTCGGGACTTGCACCGGAGTTCTGGTATCACCGGACGGGCTCATCCTGACCAACCAGCATTGTCTGCTGGGCTCGCTGCAGTTGGCTTCCAGTCAATCCCGCCACGTTCTGCGCGACGGTTTCCTTGCCGACACGCGTGCCGAAGAACTGGTGATCGACCCGAATCTGCGCGTGTATCTGCTCGCGGATCGGTTGGATGCAACGCGCGGCATTCTGCGTGGTGCCCAACGTGCCCGTGGCCGTCGCCGGTTCGAAACGGTCGACCGGGTTGGCAAGCGCATGATCGAACACTGCGAACGCGATCCGGACTTGCGTTGTGAACTGTCGGTGTTGAATGGCGGTCGCGAGTTCGAGTTGCTCCGACAACGGGAGCTGCGTGATGTGCGCCTCGTCTACGTTCCGCCAGCCAACGTGGCCAACTTCGGCGGTGAGTTCGACAACTGGATGTGGCCACGCCATGCCGCCGATGTTGCGTTGGTGCGCGCATGGGTGGCGCCCGATGGATCGAGCCGGACGCATGACGCCGGCAACGTGCCGTATCGGTCGCGACATTGGTTGCGCACATCCGCTTTGGGGGTCGAGGCAGGCGATCCGGTGTGGCTCGCCGGATTCCCGAGTCGAACAAACCGAAACCGGACTGCCGCCGAATTGCAGAACGTGATCGAGTGGCAGTACCCGCGTTCGATCAAGGCGATGAACGAAGTGATGGACGTGATCGAAACCGCCGGAGCCGAGCGCCCGGATGTGGCGATGAAATACGCGGCCATGCTGCAATCGATCGCCAACTACGAAAAGAATTTCCGCGGCCAACTGGAAGGATTTGCCGAGCGTGATTCACTGCGCATCAAACAGGCCGATGAAGCACGCTTCAAGGACTGGGTCCTTGCCAGTCGCGAACGCGAGCGGCGATACGCCAGGGATGTCGCCGCACTCGACGCGCATCTGGATCGATGGCGTGCCCAGCGAGAGCGTGATTTTGTCTACGGCACGGTGCTGGTGAGTGGCGGCGCGGTGGCCCAGGGGCTCGGCATCGCGCGCGATCTGTATCGACTGAATATGGCCCGTGCTCGCCCCGAACACCGTCGTGATGCTGGATTCCAGCCCCGCGACGAGTATCGGTTTGCCGCCCGCGTGCAGACTTTCGACCGGCGGTTCGATCCGGATGTGGATCGAAGACTGTTCGAGGTCTGGCTTGCTCGTTATCTGTTGTTGCCCGGCGATCAGCGAATTCCGGAGTTCGAGGCTTGGCTCGGGGTCGAGACATTCAGGGCAGGCACCACGGTGGCCGATTATCGCGACCGCATCGACGCTTTGTTCAACGGGACGCGAGTGACGGATCTGGCCACGCGCGAGCGCTGGCTGTCGGTGTCCCCGGGGGCGCTCGATGACGATCCCGATCCGATGATGCAACTTGCCGCCAGACTCTTCCCGGCCCTGCAGAGATTCGAGCTCGAATTCAAGCACTGGAACGGTGACGATGCGCGGTATCGGTCGGGTTATCTGGATGCTTATGAGGCTTACCGCAAGTCCGACCAGCGTCCGTTCTATCCGGATGCCAATGGTGGCCTTCGGGTCACACTGGGGACGGTGCAGGGCCCCGGCGGTGATCGCGCCAGCCATCTCACCACCATGTCCGGTCTGTTGGCCAAGGTGTCGGATGAGCAGCCATTCGCTTATCCGGAGTCCCTGCAGAATCTGGCTGAACAAAAGCGGTTCGGCCGATATGCGTCGGCGGGTGATCTGCCGATCAACTTCCTCAGCGATCTCGACATCGCCGGCGGAAACTCCGGGTCACCGACGCTGAATGCGCGTGGAGAGCTGGTCGGTCTCGCTTTCGACACTACATGGGAGACTGTGCCGTCGAACTGGGTGTTCGATGCCGAACGCGCGCGCACGATCCATGTTGATGCACGTTATTGGTTGTGGCTGCTCGACGAAGTATCGGGGGCCGACTCACTGTTGCAGGAAATGGGTGTGATGCGCACCGAAGAGGAGGCCGCCGATGCGCCATGACGAACCCTTCCGGCTGGTCAGTGACTACCAGCCTGCCGGCGATCAGCCCGAAGCGATCCGGCGCTTGATCGAAGGTTTCGAAGCCGGGCTGGCGCATCAGACGCTGCTGGGTGTGACCGGCTCCGGCAAAACCTTCGCGATCGCGAATGTGGTGCAGGCCGTGCAATGTCCCACACTGGTGCTGGCGCCAAACAAGACACTCGCAGCGCAGCTCTATGGTGAGTTCAAGGCGTTCTTTCCGGACAACGCGGTTGAATACTTCGTGTCGTACTACGACTACTACCAGCCGGAAGCCTACGTCCCGTCCTCCGACACCTTCATCGAAAAAGACGCATCGATCAACGAACACATCGAACAGATGCGCCTGTCGGCCACCAAGGCACTGCTGGAACGCAAGGACGCGCTGATTGTCGCGACCGTGTCGGCGATCTACGGACTCGGTGATCCGAACGAATACTTCAAGATGGTGTTGCACCTCACGCGCGGCGACCGGCTCGACCAACGTGAGCTGCTGCGCCGCTTGACCGAATTGCAGTACACGCGCAACGAGATGGAGCTGAAACGCGGCACCTATCGGGTGCGCGGTGAGACGATCGATGTGTTCCCGGCGGAATCGGAATCCGAAGCGATCCGCATCGAACTGTTCGATGGCGAAATCGAAACGATCTCGGTGTTCGATCCGCTGCTCGGCACGATCAAGCGCAAATTGCCGCGATTCACGATCTTCCCGAAGTCGCACTACGTCACGACCCGACGAACGACGCTCGAGGCGATCAACACCATCAAGGCCGAGTTGATGGATCGGCTCGAACAACTGTATGCCGCAAACAAGCTGGTTGAAGCACAAAGACTCAAGCAGCGGACACAGTTCGATCTGGAGATGCTCGCCGAAATCGGTTATTGCCAGGGTGTCGAGAACTATTCGCGACACCTGACTGGACGAATGCCCGGCGAGCCGCCACCGACCTTGTTCGATTACCTGCCGCCGAATGCGCTGTTGGTCGTCGACGAGTCGCACGTGACCATTCCTCAGATCGGCGGCATGTATCGGGGTGACCGTTCGCGCAAGGAAACGCTGGTGGAGTACGGCTTCCGTTTGCCTTCCGCGCTCGACAACCGGCCGCTCAAGTTCGAGGAGTTCGAGTTGCGCTCGCCGTGCACGATCTACGTGTCGGCCACACCCAGTGCATACGAATTGGAACGATCCGCCGGGCAAGTGATTGAGCAGGTCGTGCGCCCGACCGGACTGATCGATCCGGAAGTCGAAGTACGGCCCGTGCGGACTCAGGTTGACGATCTGTTGTCGGAGATCCGCCTGCGCGTGGCCGATGGTGACCGCGTTCTGGTGACCACGCTGACCAAGAAGATGGCCGAAAACCTGACCGAATATCTCAACGAGGCGGGTGTTCGGGTGCGCTACCTTCATTCCGATATCGAGACGGTCGAGCGTGTGGAAATCATCCGCGACTTGCGATTGGGAACGTTCGACGTGCTGGTCGGCATCAATCTGTTGAGAGAAGGTCTCGACATGCCGGAGGTTTCGTTGGTCGCCATTCTGGATGCCGACAAGGAAGGTTTCCTGCGTTCTGCCGGTTCCCTGATCCAGACGATCGGACGGGCTGCCCGCAACCTGCGCGGCAAGGCGATCTTGTATGCCGACAAGATCACGCGTTCGATGCGGATCGCCATGGACGAGACCGCCCGTCGTCGCACCAAACAGGTCGCGTACAATGAGGCGAACGGCATCACGCCACGCAGCGTCACGAAGAAAGTGGTCGACATCATGGAGGGTGCGCGTGATCGCGGCCAGGCCGAGGCCAGCGCCAGCCCGATGCGCAACGTCAAGGGGCGCCGCGCGGCCGAAGAGGCCGTCGACTACCGTGCGCTGACTGCCACACAATTGTCGGCCGCAATCAAGAAACTCGAAACACGCATGTATCAGCACGCGCAGAACCTCGAGTTCGAACAGGCGGCGCAAGTGCGCGATGAATTGACGCGCGTGCGGGAGTTGGGATTCAAGTCAGGCGACTGAGCGTTGGTGCTTCGCTGTCGCGAAGCACCAAGGGCTGAAGTGCTTGCCTGAATCCCTCCCAACCCTCACCGAACATCGAGTGGGAAAAGGGTATTGAGGGCAGGAGCCGATCAGATCTGAGTTCGGGCCGGTAGCACTTTGTGAACCGCACGCCAGATCGCTTCCGGCGTCGCCGGTGCGTCCAGTTTGACCGGCTCGTCATGACCATCCTGCGCAAACGCCGCAACGGCTGCACGTAGTGCCTCGCGAACCGATAGCGCGAGCATGAACGGCGGTTCGCCGACGCCCTTGCTACCGAAGATCGTGTCGGTCGTGAACGGAGCTTTCCGGCGATAGAGCGCGACACGGAAATCGTGAGGAATTTCGCCGAGGCTTGGAATCTTGTAGGTGCTGGGTGCGTCCGTCAGCAGCCGGCCTTGTGCGTTCGTGACCAGCTCTTCGGACGTGAGCCAGCCCATCCCTTGCACGAAGCCACCTTCGATCTGGCCGCGATCGATCGTTTCGATCAGGCTGTTGCCCACATCGTGCAACAGATCCACACGAAGCAAGTGATGGATGCCGGTGTCACCATCCACCTCGACTTCGCTGACTGCTGCGCCATAGGCGAAGTAGTAGAACGGTCGGCCATGCAAGGTGACCGGATCCCAATGGATTTCGGGGGTGCGGTAGTAGCCGGTGGCGGAAAGACTGATGCGCGAGTCGTAGGCGCGATGCACAAGCTCCGTGAACGGAATGGCGCGGTCAGGTTCGGCGGCAACACGACAACAGCCTTCGGCGAATTCGAGCGCCGATGTCTCGCAATTCAACGCCGCCGCAGCAATCGGCTTCATTCGCGAGATCAGCGTGTTGCAGGCATCCGCGACAGCCTGGCCATTCAGATCCGAGCCTGAGCTGGCCGCAGTGGCCGAAGTGTTCGGTACCTTGTCGGTGCTGGTGGTCATCACGCGGAATCGCGAGATCGGCAAGCCCAGGCATCTGCTGGCCACCACCAGCATCTTGCTGTGCAATCCCTGACCCATTTCGGTGCCACCGTGATTCAGTTGCACACTGCCATCGTGATAAACGTGGATCAGTGCGCCGGCCTGGTTGTAGATCGTCTTGTTGAACGAGATCCCGAACTTGACTGGCGTGATCGCGATGCCGCGTTTCCTGCGACGCGATTGTGCATTGAACCTCGTCACGGCTTGCTGGCGTTCGTCGAAGGTACTCTTGGCTTTCAGTTGCGCCCAAAGGTCCGGCAGGTGATTGTCGATGACCGCCTGGCCATAGTGCGTCTGGTTCTCCGGCGCGTCGTTGGCGCCACGATAGAAGTTGCGCTCGCGCACGAGTTCTGGCTTCAGTCCCAAATGTGTGGCGATCGCAGCGACAATTTCTTCGCCGACAATCATGCCCTGCGGGCCACCAAAACCCCGGAAGGCCGTGTTGGATGGCAGATGGGTTTTGGCCATACGACCGCGCACCCGAACATTCGGCAGGAAATAGGCGTTGTCGACATGCACCATCGCACGCATCAGCACAGGCGGCGACAGATCCACGCTCCAGCCGGCATCGGCGATCAGATCAATGTCGGCGGCCTGAATTCTGCCCTCCGCATCAAATCCCGCCTGCCAACGAGCGAGGAACGGATGGCGTTTGCCGGTCAACTGCATGTCCAGGGTGCGGTGCAGTTTCAGCTTGACCGGTCGGCCGGTCAACAAAGTGCCCAGCGCACAGATCGCTGCAAAGGCATTCGCCTGTGTTTCCTTGCCGCCAAAGCCGCCACCCATGCGCAGACACTTGCAGGTGACCTGATGTGAGGCCAGCCCCAGCACTTGCGCCACGATGTGTTGGGTTTCCGAAGGGTGCTGTGTCGAGGAGTGAATGACCAGTTGGCCATCACCGTCCCACTCGGTCCGACTGCAATGCGTTTCGAGATAGAAGTGGTCCTGCCCGCCGATGTCCAGCGTGCCGGCCAATCGATGCGGCGCAGCAGCCATCGCCGTTGTCGGATCACCACGCTCGATCAAGGATGGTTTGAGGTGGAAACTGTCGGCGGCTTCGGCCGCAGTGATCGTGAGGCAAGCAGGCAAGGCTTCGTATTCGGCTACCACCATCGCTGCCGCGGCACGGGCCTGCTGCTCCGTCTCTGCGAGTACCCAAGCCACAGCCTGGCCGTAATGCGAAATCTCGTCGGTCGGGAGCAACGGTTCATCGGCGATGATCGGGCCGGTTTGGTTACGTCCCGGGATGTCGGCTGCCGTCAATACATGAACCACTCCCGATGCAACACGGGCTTTACTGGTGTCGAGCCGGAGCAAACGTGCATGCGCATGGGTTGCCTGGACTGGCCAGGCACCCAAGGTGCCTGGTGCATCGGGCAGGTCATCGGTGTACCGCGCTTGCCCGGTCACATGGCCCAGGGCGCTTTCGTGGACGATGCTCATGCAGCCTCCACAAACTGCCGAAACAGATTGCCGACCAGCGCCATCCGATACTCCTTGCTGGCCCGGTGATCACTGAGCGGCGTGAACTCGTTGGCGAGCAATGCCACCGCTTCACTGACGGTATCGGGGTCAAGTCTGCGGCCAAGCAAGAAGGCCTCGGTATCGCGCGCGCGTTTCGGAATGGCAGCGACCCCGCCATAGGCCAATCGCGCGAACCGGATCACGCCGGTCGGGTCGGTGTCGACAAGGAATGCCGCCGCGACGATGCTGATGTCGTCGGTCTGGCGTTTCGCCACTTTGTAGAAAGCCTGCCGGCCCGGCGGAACATCGAAGGTCACGGCAGTGACCAATTCATCGTTGTGGCGTGCGGTCTTGCGATAGTCGAGAAAGTAGTCGGAAGCGGCTACCGGGCGGCGGCCATTCGGCCCGGCCAGTTCGATCACCGCGTCGAGTGTCAGCAGGCATGGCAACAGATCGCCGATCGGTGATGCGGAGCCGATGTTGCCGCCGAGTGTGGCGCGGTTCTTCACCTGGCGCGCGGCAAACCAGGGCAGCACTTGTGTGATGACCGGCAGGCTGTTGCCCAATTTCTCTTCGAGTCGAGACAGTGTTGCGGCGGCGCCGATACGCCACGACGAATCGCGACGATGAACTTCCTGCAACTCGTCGATCCGGTCGAGCGCGATGAATCCCGGCGCCACAGGATGACCCCGACTCAACGCAACGCCGGTATCGGTGGCGCCAGTGATCCAGACAAAGTCTGGATGTGCGGTCTTGTTCGCAAGCGCTTCGGCCACCGTCACCGGCGTCAGGAATGTGGGCGCCGAGCGCGGAGTGAAACCGGGATCTTGGTCGATAAAGCGAGGCAGGGCGCTTGCGCGCTCCGAAGCCGGCACTGCCGCGACTTCAGCCATCGCCTGGCGGATCGCGGTGTAACCGGTACAGCGGCACAGGTTGCCATCGATGCAATGGTCGCCGAGCGTGTCTTCGTGGAACCCGACAAACAGGCTCATGACAAAACCCGGTGTGCAATAACCACATTGTGACCCCGCGCAACGCACCATCGCGCGCTGCACTGGATGAACCTCGTCTTTCGTGGCCAATGCCTCCACGGTCACAAACGACCGCCCAATCACCTGACCCATCGGCAGCAGGCAACTGTTCACTGCGTGCAGTCGGGTCGACGCCCCCTCGCGCACCACCTCGGCCACGGTGCACGCACCACAATCTCCGTCACCGCAGCCTTCCTTGGTGCCCGTCAATCGGTGCCGTTTCAGCCAGCGCAGCAAGGACTCCCGAGGGTCGTCGCGGTCGGATAGATCGTGTGTCGTGCCGTTCAGGCAAAAAGTCGAATAGGCGTCCATTCGTGCAGCGTACCCAGCAGCGGCGTGAGGGGCAATCAGGGGCGCTGCTGCGGGTGGTCAGCGGTTTGAAGAGACTCTGATCGACCGCAAGGTGCCGGTTGCATTGTCGGCGACCGGTGATGCACATTATCAACGCCGCCGGTGATGGACTTCCACCCGGAGCGGGTACAGCCGATCAGGAGAAACGTTCAGTGCGCGGAGCTGTGATTCAAATCGCTGTCCTGGCTCTACTTTCGTTCGCATCCGTGGATCGGTCGAACGCTGCTGGATTTGTTGACGAGTCCAACCTGCGTGGGGTGCAAGTCTACGACCAGGCCCCCTTGATGGGCGGTGGCGTGGCGGTCGCCGACTTCGATGACGACGGCGATCCGGACCTTTTTGTACCCAATCGCGAGGGTACGGCCGATCAGGTTTACTTGAACGACGGTACCGGGCAATTCAACGAGTCAGCAAGCTTGCTGGGTTTGGCGTCCATCAGTCGCAGCCGGTCGGCACTTTGGTTCGATGCCGATGGCGACCGCGATCTGGATCTTTTGGTGGGCAGCGATTGCTTTGGCTTCCAGGTCGAATGCCGCGCCGGCGACTCCGGGTTGCGTCTTTACCGGCAGGAAACCACGGGCGCCTTCACGGAAGTCACAGCAGACTTCGGTCTGCATGAAGACATGGCCACTTTCGGGCCGTTCCAACATAGGGCCGGTCTTGCGGCTGCCGATTTTGATGGCGATGGGGACCTCGATGTCTACACCGGCATTTGGGATTCCGCGATGCCTGAATCGCGTGGTGCTGCTTCCGGAAGTGCCCAGTCCAGGCTCTACCGCAACGATCTCGGTACGTTCGTCGACGTCACTGCAGCCACCGGGCTCTCGTTGCCCGGCTATGTTGGGGTTTGGCAGCCCATATGGCTCGACCTGGACGACGACACACGTCCAGACTTGCTCCTGAGTGTGGACTTTGGACCCAACCGCTTGTATCGAAACAACGGTTTGGGCGGGTTCACCGATATCTCCTTGACCAGCGGATTCGCGTTTGCAGCGTCCGACCCTGGCACTGATGGCGGCAACGACATGGGACTTGCGCCCGGCGACGTCGACAACGATGGCGACGTTGACCTGTACGCCACGAACATCTGGAACTACAACTATCCGGGCGAACACAACCCGCTTTTCGTCAATCAGACGTCGGGCGCAAACGTCCACTTTGCCGATGTGTCGCAAGGCAGTCCAATCGCCAACACGGATTGGGGCTGGGGGGCCGCTTTCCTCGATTACGATGGCGACGGTGATCTGGATCTTGCCGCCACAAACGGATTTTCAGAGCCGACTTACCTTCAAGATCAGTCCCGGTTCTTTCGCAATGATGGTTTTCCGATCGGCGGATTTGTAGATGTATCCGTAGCAGTTGGCTTTGATGACACGCTTTGGGGCAGTGCCTTGGCTGCAGCCGACCTCGATCGGGACGGCCGCATTGACCTGGTGCACACCACGAAACAGCATCCCGGTGTCGGTCCGCTTCGCCTCTTGATGAACCGCGAAACAGCCGACATGCGGTGGCTTCGAGTCATTCCCCGTATGTCTGAAGGTCCAAACCATCAAGCGATCGGGGCGACGGTGTCCATCGAAACAAGCAGTGGCCCGCAGATGCGATCGATCCTGGCAGGACAGGGATTTCTTGCCCAAGAGCCGGCAGAAGCCCTGTTCGGAATGGGCACTTCGGACCAAGCCACGGTCGTCGTCGAGTGGCCGGATGGCTCGCGCAGTGTTCCCCGGCGCGTGTCGGCCAACGGCCCCGTGACCGTCTTCGACTCCGACGGACTTGTCGATGGCTTCGAGTAAGGCATGGGCCAGGCCAGGAAAGTCTGGATTCGTTCGAAGCCACGGGCGAACAGACTCGGAAAGATGAAGGCAAGCTGATGTTCGGACGTTCGACTCATGAACCGTATTCAATGTGGGGCATATGGATTTGATGGTGCGCATTGCAGCAATGATGGCCTTGCTGTGGGGTCCGTGTGTTGCAATCGGCGCGGGCAATCACACAGAGCCAGGCAGTGAGTCACTGATCGGCATCGACCACATTCCGACCGTGGTGGAAGATTTGGACGAGTCGAGCGCCAGGTATCGAGAACTTGGCTTTGTGTTGAAGCCGGGTCGGGCGCATGACAATGGATTGCTCAACCGCCACGTGAAGTTCAAGGACGGTTCCGGAATCGAGTTGCTGTCCGTTCCTGCCGCGCCCAAGGATGAGCTGACGCGCACCTACTCGGCGCTATTGCGCAAAGGCGAGGGCCCGGCGTATCTGTCATTCCATGCGCGAGATTCGGACGCGCGTGCAGCGGCGCTGAACGCTGCCGATGTGGGCTTCAGCGTGACAAGCGGAATGACGACCCTCGACGATCCAAGGCTCGGTTTCCTGTTTTTTGTCGAGGACAACCGCTCACCCACCGACCGGCCGGAACACTTTGCGCATCCGAATGGTGCCGGGGCGATGTCTGAGGTGTGGTTGGCAGTGGACGAGCAGACCCTGGTCAGCCTGCGGACTTTGTTTCTGGCTTTGGGGGCGGTCGAGACGAAGAAAGTCGTGCAGGCGCCTGACACCACCGAAGCAGTGGTGTTCCACGTACAGAATGGGCGAGTGATCGTTGTCCAGAAACGGCATCAATTGATCAACGGGCGGGAAGTGATCGGGGCAACGTTTCGTGTTTCGGTTCAGTCCGATGCGGATACGGATGCGGTGATCGGCGGAAGGGAAGGCGCTGGCGCGGACTCAACGCCCGTGAATAATCTTTGGTTGCGGTTTGTTCGCTAGCTCGCCGGTCGGTGATTCTCTCGGTCATGGTACGTTCTTGCTCGACAGACAATCCGGGCATTGCCCGTTGCGAACTTCGAGATGCTGGAACGTACCGTCACCGTGAAAACCATCATGACTGAAGTGGTAATCCTTCCGGGGCTTGATGGCACAGCCAGGCTGCTGGATTCGTTCTGCCTTTACCTCGGCAAGCAAGGTCTGCACGCACGTGCCATTGCATACCCGCCTGATCGTCCTTACGGTTATGCTGAGCTTGAGCAGTTTGTTCGCCCGCAACTTCCGTCCAGCCCTTTCGTGCTGATGGGTGAATCGTTTTCGGGGCCGCTGGCCATCAAGATGGCCGCCGACCCTCCCAATGGGCTGAAGGGCCTCGTGTTGTCGACGACGTTCGCCCGCTCGCCGGTGGTGGGTCTCTCCCGGCTCGCGCCATTCATGCGCTTCGCACCGACTCGCGTGCCGATGTCGCTGCTCTCGTGGGTGCTGCTCGGGCCTTGGGCTACACCCGAACTCAGGCAAGAATTGGACACGGCGTTGCGCACCCTCACGCCAGAGGTCATCCGCGCCAGAGTAACGGCAGCACTTCGGGTGGATGTCTCAGGGTTGCTCCCATCAGTCCGAGTGCCCGTGCTGCAACTGGTCGCGCTGCAGGATCGCCTTTTGACACCGTCAGCGCCACGCGCCTTGAGCACCGCCTTGGCGGACTGCAGAACGGTGCGACGTCCCGGGCCTCATCTGTTGCTTCAGACGGCTACGCAGGTTTGCGCCAGGGACGTTGGCGTGTTTCTGCAAGCCTTGGGTCAGAAATGATTATCTGATCCGATGCGATTGGGGTTCGGATATCGCTGCCGAACTGTGGGACATTCCAGAGCGGTGGCTGCGATAGTGGCCACACAGCCTGTTTTCGATACCCAGTAGTTGCTCAGTCAATGGTCGATGCTTGAGCCGCCGATTGGCGTGGTAACGGATTGAAGGTACTTGCAACTCGTGCAAACCTGTTGGCCGGCCACTTCTTCCGGTCGGAAACCTGACCATCGCCAAGCTCGATGACGATCAAACCCTCTGCTTCGGTTTCGATGATATCGACGGAGAAGAAAGGACTCGGAATTCTCCTCGCAACCTCATGAACGATCTGCGGTGTTTCGCCTTCGCGACCGTGTGCGACTCCGTTGAAGACGAAGTACCGCTCTTCGGTTTCCTGTTGGAGGCTCATGAACTCACGAATACAGACACCGCCTTCAATCTGGCCTCGGTATTGGCGCAGAAGCGTTACTACGTCCCCGACTTCGTCGATCGTCGATGCGACCGAACCCCTTGCGGTGGTCAGCGACTTCACGAAGTCTTTGACAAAATACTTTTGCCAACCGAGGGGCTTCAGCAGGGCCGGGAAGTCGCTGTGCTCCGACGCAAAAACAGTCGGTATGGTCAGGTCGCGGCATAACTCGTACCAACCGGGCAGGTAGTGGCAGAGCTGGTAGTGTTCCGGAGCCGTGTTGAGCACCGCGCCCCTCGTCTTGATTGCTTCATCCAGGCGATTGTATTGCTCGGGCGTGAGCATCCAGCCGCGATACACAATCGTCGCGCCGTCAGGTAAAACTGGCCTTGGTCTGAAACTGCCCTGCTCGAAGTCTTCGAACGAGAACAGCGACACGCTCCATCCGAGCGCTCGAAACGCGTCAACTTCTTCTGCGTAGGAGGCGTCGGGTGTCGACTTGTCGAACGGATCGCTTGGGAACAGGAGGTGCATGGGGGCTATGGGCAGGTTGCGCGTCAATTCTACGCGGCGAGAAGATGCGTGGCCACGGATTACGGTAGTTCCCCATGGTGATTTGAGCGAATCTTTACCGCTTTCTGCCAAATGCTGTTCTGAGATCATCCTGCAAAGTGTCATATGTCGCCTGAAAAACCTCGATGTCCGACATCCTGAAATCAGCCTCGAAGCGAGCGTTGGATGATTCGGGGCGCACCCGTTTGCCACGCGACTTCATGCGGATCGGATCACCCGAGTCGGCCCAGCGATAGACTGAAAAATCCAGGCTCGGGAAATTCTTCTTTCTCAAGAGCCACTGACCAACGAGCAGTAAGGCTTGGCCGTCTTCTCCAAGAAAAACCCAAGCCGGCCCATGACTCCCGAAATGCTCTACTTCCACAACGATCTGCGCGGACACGACAATTTCTTCCACGTACTCGTCGGCGCTCTCCGATCGTTTCGTCACTTCCCGAAAAAAGGACACATTTGAGAGTGTGGAGGGCAAGAAGAGAGCGCTCCCTACAAAGAACGCCGTCGGTAGCGAACGTGAAACGAGCCAAGTGGCCACTCCGATTGCGAGACTGACAGGAAGGCTCGCAGTCAGGACGTTCCTCACCAATGAACCGCGACCTTTGGTCAGGGTAGCAATGTCCTTGTTCGTGACACGCGCTTTGGAAATGGTGATCATGTTGGGGCAATGTATTGGGTTATCGCGGGTGGTTGGTGAATGCCAGTTTCTGCTGCCTCGGGGGACGCGGCAATGATGCGCACTGTTCGGCGGGTCCCGGATTCGGTCCGCTTGGATCGTTCTGAAACGGTCGGGCACACTGCTGCGCCCATACGAATGTCCAACCGGGTCTCGCAACGCGCCGATCTGATTGCGCGAACCGGGATCCTGTCGGGCCGGAGTGCACCGCAGCGGGAACCATGGCGTCGGTCGTTATCCCTGGTGACTTGGTCATCATTGAGTCCGTTGCAGTGTTAGGCGATTTTTTGGACGATCGCGGAATGACACGAGGATGATGCATGTCCGGCCACCGAATTTTTGCTGCGCCATTTGCTTCGGTTTATCTCATGTACGTGCAGAAAGTTGAGCGCGAGGGGCGAACCAAGCAGGAACTCGATCGCGTCATATGCTGGCTGACCGGATATGACGAGGCGGGTCTCCTGCGCCAGATCGAACTGCGGACCGATTTTGAGCGCTTCTTTGCGCAGGCTCCGGCGATCCATCCGGGGGCCGAGTTGATCACTGGCCTGGTTTGTGGCGTTCGGGTGGAAGCGGTTGAGAATCCGCTGATGCGGCGAATTCGCCAGCTGGACAAACTCATTGACGAACTCGCCAAGGGGAAGTCGATCGAGAAAGTGCTGCGGGCGTGAGGGGTGGGCGGTCGGGCCGGGAAACAGGATCGAAGTATCTGGATCAGTGTTGGCGGCGTGTTCTGAACCGTCATTCCCGCTTTCCCGGGAATGACGGTCCCTCCGCTCCGAGGCTCGATAATTGTGAACTAGTCCCACGCCGCCCCTGCCGCTTTGACG
>JBEIPT010000295.1:0-4899 GCA_040376895.1 Lysobacteraceae bacterium
ATGCCGCGCAACATCATTGGCGCCATTGCCAATGAGGCGGGGCTGGAATCGCGTCACATCGGCAAACTGGAGATCCACGACCAGTACAGCCTGATCGACCTGCCTTCGGGCATGCCTGCAGATGTCTTCAATCACCTGAAGAAGGTATGGGTGTCGGGCAAGACGCTGGATATCCGCAAGTCCGACGACGACGCGCCCGCAGCTCCGGCACGCACCGGCGGCAAGCCGCCGCGCGGTCCGCGCAAGGGTTGATCCGTCTGGCCAAGCGCTGCCCGGGGCGGTAGTCCCGGCAGCGTAGCCTGCTAGACTATGGGGCTCAATTTAATGGAGCGCCCCATGCAAGTCGCCGCAAATTCGGTTGTGTCTTTCCACTATGTCCTCACTGACGCCGAAAACGGCGAGACGATCGACTCCTCGCGCGAGCGCGGCGAAGCGATGACCATTCTGGCTGGCCGCGGTCAACTGATCCCGGGTGTCGAGAAGGGTCTGGAAGGCAAAATCGTCGGCGACAAGTTCGTGTTGGTCATCAAGCCGGAAGACGGTTATGGCGAGCACAATGAAAACGCCGTGCAGCGGCTCTCCAAGAAGTACTTCCCGAACGCCGACCGCCTGAAGGATGGCGACCACGTTGTGCTGCAGACCAAGTTCGGCCCGCAACAAGTGCGCGTGCTGAAAGTTGGCGGCAGCGTCGTCGATATCGACACGAATCATCCGCTGGCGGGCGTCACGCTGAACTTCGACATCGAAATCACCGATGTCCGCGAAGCCACCACTGAAGAACTCGAACATGGCCACGCCCATGGTCCGGGTGGCCACCACCATCATTGATTGACCCCGCGCCCGTCATGAACCGGCCTGATGTCCTGCCCGCCAAAACTGACGTGGTGGTCATCGGTGCCGGTGTCATCGGTCTGTCGGTTGCGTTTGCGCTGAGGAAAGAAGGGCGCGACGTTTTGGTGCTGGACCGAGGGCGCGCCGGCGGCGGTGCCTCGCACGGCAACTGCGGCACGCTTACACCCTCTCATTCGCTACCCTTGGCGCAGCCTGGCGTCGTCGGCAAGGCCCTGAAATGGATGATCCGTCGCGATGCACCTTTGTATGTGCAGCCACGATTCGATCCGGCGCTATGGGCTTGGCTGCTGAAATTTGCCGGTCGCTGCAACGAACAGACGGTCCGCCGGGTCGGCGCTGCCAAGGCCCGGCTCCTGATCGATTCGCGCGCGCGTCTGGGCGATTGGATCCGTGCCGAGCAATTTGCCTGCGAGTTCGAAGAACGCGGGCAACTTGCCGTGTATCGCGACGATCTGACCTTTGCTGCCCACCGGGCCAACGCCGATCTGTTGCGCGAATTCGGCATCCGCATCGAGAGCTTCAGCGGCGCTGAAGCAAGGCGAATGTCGCCGGGTTTGCGTGAGGATGTCGTCGCCGCCCACTTCTATCCCGGCGATGCCGAAATCCGTCCCGATCGTTATGTGGCCGAGTTACTCGCTGGCGTGCGTCGATCAGGCGTGGACGTGTTCGAAGACACATCGGTGGACGGGTTCGTGCAGGAACAGGACCGTGTCGTCGGAATACGCATCGGGCAACACGACATCCGTGCGAATCAAGTCGTGCTCGCGTCTGGCGTGTTGGCACCGCAATTGGCCGGGAAGCTCGGCATCAAGCTGCCCATTCAGCCAGGCAAAGGGTATTCAATGACCTTCACGGCGCCGAAGCGCGCGCCGGCCTTGCCGCTCGTGCTGAGGGAACGGGCAGTGTGTGTCACGCCGTGGGCCAGTGGCTTCCGACTGGGCAGCACCATGGAATTCTCCGGGTTCAGCGAACGACTGAACCCGATCCGGATTGCCGCATTGAAGCGCGGCGCCGCCGAATATCTCGAAGAACCGTGTGGTCCAGTCGAGCTGGAGCAATGGTATGGCTTCCGTCCGATGACCTACGACGACCTGCCAATCATCGGCCCCGCGCCGCGACACAGCGGCCTGTGGCTGGCGGCCGGTCACGGCATGTTGGGCATGAGTCTCTCGGCAGGGACCGCAGTGCTTCTGGCGGACCAGATGCTCGGCCGCAAGCCGGAAGTGGATCCCGAGCCTTATCTGCCTGCACGGTTTGGCTGAAGTCCGGCACCCGGCAATGCGCTGAGGGGGTTTGGAGCTTCTGCGGGAACTGCCGTAGTTGAATTTTTTGGCTGTGCCCAAACAAAACGCGGCCCAGAGGCCGCGTCTTGAGCAACGCTTGAATCAATCAACCGATCAATCGTCGCCACCCATGATGCCGAAGATGCGCAGCAGGGACATGAACATGTTCCAGATGTCGGCAAACAGACCGATCGCGATGACCACGTAGTTGGTCTCGCCGCCGTTGATCGCTGCACTCGTGAGGTACAGGATGCCGCAGGCCGAGAAAAGCACCAGGGCCGAAGAAATCACCAGCGACATCATCGGGATCTGCAGGAAGATGTTGGCAACAACGGCCAAGAGGATCACCAATGAACCGACGACCAGGAATCCGCCCAGGAAACTGAAATCCTTGCGCGTCATCAGTGCGTACATCGACAGACCCAGGGTAATGACCGCGGTACCGACGAACGCGTTCATCACGATCTGCGGGCCAGCCGCAAAGTAGATGCCGACGATCGGTCCGAAGACATAACCCAGCACCGCACCATAAGCCAGTGCGGCAGGCACACCGAATGCTGTGCGGGCCATGGTCATGGCGAGCATGGGCGTACCGATCAACAACCCGAGCGCCAACCAGATGTTCAATGGGGCAACCTGGGCAGAGATGGTCCATGTCGTCACGGCGGCCGACAGAACCAACATCATGGAGAGCAGCAGGTAGGCATTACGCAGCACCTTGTTGGTCAAGGGCTGTACATCGGCTTGGGCAGCCGTACGCATGTCGATCTGGTTCATGAAGTTCCTCGTGTCAGACAGTTAAATGGCAGCGCGGATGGTTGCACAGAAGGCTAATTGGGGACAGCTTCTGGCACAATCAATGCGAGCGTCGAACAAGGTGAGTGAAGGATTTGTGGACAAGTCAGCCGATCAACGACTGATCTGGGTAGATCTCGAAATGACCGGACTCGATCCGGATCAGGACAGCATCATCGAAATCGCCTGCCTGGTCACCGACAAGGATCTGAACATCCTTGCCGAAGGCCCGGAGTTGGCGATCCATCATCCTTTGGCTCGCCTGGAAGCGATGGACGAGTGGAATCGCACGACCCATACCGGCACCGGACTCTGGCAGCGTGTGCTGGACAGCCAACAATCACTGAGGTCGGCGGAACTCAAGGTTCTGCACTTTCTGGCTGACTGGGTGCCTGCGAACAAGTCACCGATCTGCGGCAACTCGATTTGCCAGGACCGTCGGTTTCTCGCCCGCCTGATGCCTGAACTCGAAAGGCACTTCCACTACCGTAATCTCGACGTCAGCTCCATCAAGGAACTGGTGCGCCGCTGGAATCCCGGTTTGCTCGAGGGTTTCCGGAAGCAGGGCACACACACGGCCATGTCGGACATTCGCGAATCCGTGCTTGAACTGGCCTACTATCGCCAGCATATGGGTGCCATCGGCAATTTGCCGGGCTGACCCGCTTCAACCAATAGCCAAGGACGATTCATGACGGATGTGATCCACATTGCCGAGCGTCGGCTGTTGACGCCCACCGGGCTGGGTGTCGACGACCTCGATCGCGTGTTTGCGCAGTTGCTCGGCCCCGGCATCGACGCTGGTGATCTGTATTTCCAGCACAGCCGACATGAAAGTTGGGTGCTGGAAGACGGAATCGTCAAGGAAGGCACCCACTCGATCGAGCAGGGTGTGGGCGTTCGCGCCATCACCGGCGAGAAAACGGGATTTGCCTACACCGATGACCTGGTACTGCCGGCCCTGATGGAAGCCGCCAGCAGTGCACGGGCGATTTCCAAAGCCGGGCAGGATGGCCGCCGGCAGTCATTGATGCGTCGCCAGGCCGACCGCGCACCTTTGTATGCGGCGGAAGATCCGGTCGAATCGATTCCGGTCGAGCGCAAGGTTGCGTTGCTGCGGGAGATCGATGCGTTTGCTCGGGCCATTGACCCGCGAGTGCGCCAAGTGGTGGTCTCTTTGTCGGCAGTCGCCGATACCATTTTGTTGGCTCATAGTGACGGCACGTTTGCTGCCGATGTGCGGCCGCTCGTTCGCTTCAATGTGCAAGTCATCGTCGAGAGCAACGGGCGCCGCGAGCAAGCTTCGTCCGGCGGCGGTGGTCGCATGAGTTACGCCGACCTGTTGAACTCCGATTTTGCGCAGCGTCAGGCGCGCGAGGCAGTGCGGCAAGCGCTTGTGAATCTTGATGCGGTGGACGCTCCCGCGGGCGAAATGCCGGTTGTCTTGGGACCAGGCTGGCCAGGCGTGCTGTTGCACGAAGCGGTCGGCCATGGCCTGGAAGGCGACTTCAATCGCAAGGGACTATCCGCATTCAGCGGTCGCATGGGCGAGCAAGTCACGAGCCCTTTGTGCACGGTCGTGGATGATGGCACTCTGGCGAGTCGTCGCGGCTCCCTGAACGTCGATGACGAAGGCACTGAGACGCGCTGCACCACGCTCATCGAAAACGGCAAACTCGTCGGCTACATGCAGGACAAGCACAACGCCGGCCTGATGGACACCGCGCCCACCGGCAATGCCAGACGCGAGAGTTTTGCGCACCTGCCCATGCCGCGGATGACCAACACCTATCTGCGTCCCGGCGACAGCGACCCGAACGACATCATCGCTTCCGTCGACCGCGGTATCTACGCCGTCAATTTCGGGGGTGGCCAGGTCGACATCACGTCCGGCAAGTTCGTCTTTTCGGCGAGCGAGGCGTACCTGATCGAAGGCGGCAAGGTCACACGCCCGGTGAAGGGCGCCACA
>JBEIPT010000401.1:0-3575 GCA_040376895.1 Lysobacteraceae bacterium
GACAGCAGCAACAAGGCTGGGCGCACGGTCATTGGCGCGATTATCGGTGGCGTCATCGGCAATCAGGTCGGAGATGGTAATGGCCGGACTGCCGCAACAATCGCCGGTGCGGCGATCGGCGCATCGGTCGGCAACAAGTCGGGCCGCGATGATCGGTACGACCGCTTCCGGGACGACTCAGGAAACGAGCGCCGGTGCCGCATGGTTGGCGGGTATGACAACTACGACAACGACACCTACCGCGTGACCTACAAGTATGCCGGCAACACTTACCAGACCATGACTAACTACAGGCCTGGCCGCAATCTGCGCGTGCTGGTGGATGTGCGTCCGGAGTAACCATTCCGGAATGGAGTCAAAAAGAAAGGAGCCGCGAGGCTCCTTTCCTTTTGCTTGCCTGGTTGCGGCAGATCAGTTGTCGTGGGCATCCGCCGACGTGAGGATGGCATCCCGATCAGCCGTGGCTTTGGCTTCTTCCGCTGTGCGTGCGGCATCGGCTGTGCTCTGGCAGGAATCCTTGGCGGCACCTGCGAGTGCATCACAACGTTCCTTGGCAATGTCACTGCGACCCTTGGTCTCGGTCATGGCGACATCAAAATCGGCCTTGGCCTTGGCGATCATTGCCTCCGACTCGACCGCCGCAAGTTTCTTGCGGGCATCTTCTGCGCTATCGGAATAATCCTGCTGCGCATCGACCACTTCTTCGTTCGCCTTGGCAACGTCGCTGTCGGCGTTGTCGCGTGCTGCGTCAACACTTTCCGCCGCATCCTGGCGAGCATTGGCCACATCCTTGGCCGTATCGTTTGCAGTTTCCTTGCAGCTGGACAGCGTCAACGCAGCGATGGCTGCGATGGTGATGATTCGAATGTTCATGGTGGTACTCCTGGCGTGGTTTTGGGAAAACGAGGGCGGAACTTTGCGCGCCTCCGAGCGGAGTCAGAGGGCGCTGGTCTGTGGGTGAGGAGTCGTCGACTGGCGTCGTGGATCGCCGCAACGCAAAGCGGCATCCCAGCCGGAACACCGACTGGGATTGGCTAGCGAGGGCAACGCGTCAAGCGGCCTGTTCAGGGCTGGGGTTTGTCGTCTGCACCGTGTTCTTCGGCTTCTTCCTGAATCTTCTCGCCTGCATCTTCGGTGTCCTTGCCGAGGCCACGCATGGTGTTGCATGCGGTCAGGCCCAGTGCGAGCAATCCCAGCATCAGGAAAGTGGTTGTCTTGCGTGCGCTGATGTTCATTGCGTGCTCCTTTGCAG
This sequence comes from Lysobacteraceae bacterium, assembly GCA_040376895.1. Lineage (GTDB taxonomy): Bacteria > Pseudomonadota > Gammaproteobacteria > Xanthomonadales > Ahniellaceae > Ahniella. The sequence goes on from JBEIPT010000401.1 coordinate 1,253, forward strand.
TGGGCCTCATTCGGCGCCGCCAAAAAGCAGTCGCCGCATCTTTGATCGCCGTGTGCTTCTGCCGGCAAACCGATGATCAGGCTAGATTGCCGTCGCGTTCCTGTCGGTGCGGCACAACACAGAGGGGATGGATCGCGAATCCGGGGCTACGAATGGTCCTCCATGCGGCGTTGGGCGGCCGGCAGAGAAGGACTGCCGGGGTTATGGGCCGTTGGTGCGGACAGATGTTTGGGGCATCAAAGTACGTTGACGCGCAAAATGCTGCTGTGGCCAGTGGTTCGCGAGTTCTGTCACGCCAAAGCGCTTCGTCCGGGCAGGTAGCCGATTGACCGGGTGCGTGTCCCGAACCTACTCTGTCCCCAGCCTACTCACGGATGATCCCCATGGACGAAATTGCCGAAACCCGCCGATATCGCGCCTGCCCGCTGTGTGAGGCGGTCTGTGGCCTTGAATTCCGGTTTCGGGACGGCGCCCTGCGCGCCATTCACGGTGATGCTCTGGATCCGTTCAGTCGAGGCCACATTTGCTCGAAGGGAAATGCCATTCTGGATCTCGAGGCCGATTCCGATCGGTTGACGACACCGATTCGCCGCGTCGGCGATTCCTGGCAACCCGAATCATGGGACGTGGCATTCGCGGAGATCGGCAGCCGCCTGTCCGAGATTCAGAAGGAACACGGACGGGATGCGGTCGGCATGTATTTCGGCAATCCGAATGCCCACCACTTTGGCCTGTCGGCCTACCTGCCGCGGCTGATCAAGACCATGGGGTCGCGCAACCTGTTCAGCGCCTCGTCGGTCGATCAGTGGCCGCACCAACTGGTCTGCTGGCAAATGTATGGCCACCAATGGCTGCTGCCCATCCCGGATCTGGACCGGCTCGACACGCTGCTGATCCTTGGCGGCAATCCGCTTGCGTCCAATGGCAGCCTGATGACGGCGGCTGATGTCACGGAACGGATGAAGGCCATCAATCAACGCGGTGGCCTGATTGTGGTGGATCCGCGTCGAAGTGAAACAGCATCGATGGCGTCGCTGCATCTGCCGATCAAACCCGCCACCGATTTCCGTTTCCTGATTGCACTGTTGGCCGAGTTGCGCCACGTCGGGCCGCCACGTCTGGCTGCCTATGGCGAACAACTGCGCGGGTTCGATGAAGTATTGGCGTGGATCGATGGTCAGGATGTTTCGGCGCTGTTGGCCGACACGGGCATCAGTCGCGAAGCGACGCGCGACGTCGCATCAAGGCTTTATCGATCGGAACACGCTGCCGTTTATGGCCGCATGGGCGTATCCACACAGCGTTTTGGCACGGTCACGCAATACCTGATTCAGCTGATCAACCTCTATCTGGGGCAATTGGATCGCGAGGGCGGTGTGCTGCCCAACGAACCCGTGTTTCCGATCACCGGCCCCGGTACGTCCAGGGGTTCGCGCGGACGATGGGCGTCGCGCGTGCGGGGGTTGCCCGAGATCAGCGGCGAGTTGCCGGTTGCCGCACTCCGCGAAGAAATCGAAACCCCCGGGCCTGGCCAGATTCGCGCCATGGTCACGGTGGCGGGCAACCCGGTGCTGTCGACGCCCGATGGGGTTTCTCTCGATCGTGCGATGTCGAGCCTGTCGTTCTATGTCGCGGTCGATCCGTACATCAACGAAACGACCCGCCATGCACACTGGATCCTGCCGCCGCCGTCGCATCTCACCGAAGATCATTACGACCTGTTCTTCAACGCCTTTGCCATACGACGGATCACGCGGCTCAGCCAGCCGATCCTGCCGAGGCCCGCAGGCGCACTCGCGCAATGGCAGATCCTGCAGGGACTCGCCCAAAGTGTGCAGAACGCGCGCGGCGAGCCGGTCGCCAATTGGCCCGAGCCGCGCCAGATCCTCGCCCAGGTCTTTGCGAACAAGCCATCAGGCGTATCGATGGAAGATCTGCTCGCCGCCGAACACGGCATCGACCTGGGGCCGCTCAAGCCCAGCATGATGCGTCGACTGCAAACCGAGTCGGGTGCCATCGAGGCTTCGCCACCGCTGCTCTGGTCGCTGTTGAAGGAAGCTCTGGCAGGGCAGGGTGATGTCTCCCCACCCGAAGACGGCGCGCTCCAGCTGATCGGCCGCCGTCATGTCCGCAGCAACAACTCGTGGATGCACAACGCCGACCGCCTCGTCAAAGGCAAACCAAGACACCAACTGCAGATGCATCCCGTCGACGCCGAAGCACGAGGGCTGGCAGACGGGCAAAGTGTCCAGATCAGATCGCGTGTCGGCAGTGTCGTGACGGAGGTTCAGATCAGCACCGACATGATGCCGGGTGTGGTCTC
>JBEIPT010000091.1:0-10997 GCA_040376895.1 Lysobacteraceae bacterium
ACAGTCTAGTCGTCATCAATCGGATGGATGTAGAGCTTCCTGGCATGCTCGCGTACATCCAGGAAGTACTTTCTATTGCAACAACGGCAAGTAGCTGGATGCTCTTCGTCGCTACCTGGTTGATTTTCCAATGTAGAGGCCAAGACCGGAAAGCTGCACTCAAAGCAGATGAATGCCAAATTGTTGCCGCGGGGGTCGCCTGCAGTTCGACTGCCATCACCATCAAATATCAGAAAGTCGGAGATTTTCATGGGCGTGCTCGTTGGAAAACGGCTTGGCAGCAGCAGACGCAAATAGCTGGTGAAGGTTTGAAAGCGCTTTCAGGGTGCACTGCACGAAACGTTATCTTCATCGGCACGGCGATATTTTACTCCGGCGATACCGTCCGGGCAGTGCGGGCAAATCGATCCGATCTTGATCGTGTTCCGCGATGTGGCGACAGCCTCAAGGATCAACGATAGATTGGTTGGTGTGATGTTGGACGGGTCGTTTGATTTCGACATTTCTATGGCGATATTCCCGCCGGCATCGATACCCCATCGGCCAACCGAGTACCAATGTTGTGACCCCCGACTTTTGTAGGCACAGTATGTTCCATCCGAGTGAAAAACGACCCGCCCATCGCCTCGCCCGGTTACGTCGGTTTGCCACGCTCCAATGATGTCTGATGATTTGGCCTGCGGAAGTTCGCGACGATTCCCGGCTTGGCAGCCAGCGAGTGCGATGGTGACCAGGAAGATGCTCGTGATCCTCATACGCACCGGCATAGGAAAGAGCATGAACCAAAGGCGGCCCGATCCGTCGACAGGGCAAGCGGGGTACGCATCAGGCTTTGCGTAACAGCGAACATACTTTCTGGACTCCGCCATTTCCCCGGATCCAGATTGAATTCCTTCGGATCCTGGAGCGTGTTGTCATTGCCATGCTGCCGGATTGTGACGATGTGCGACCTGAATCTTGACCTGAGGCCCGCCAGAGGCGTTAGCGTGAATGATCAGTTGCGAGCGTCCGAGAAAGCCTTGGCCAAAACCCGCCTAGCCTCTCGGTCCCAAGGCCTGGACGGCGTACAGCCGATTGAACTCACCGGAACTTCTCCGGTCCCGGCCACGACCAGGATGCTGTCCCCGGGAGCATATCGGCTCTGCTCAGCTTGCTCCCAGAAGATGCTGTCGGTGGGATCATCGAATCGTGATCCCGTGATCAAGGCGGTAACGAGCGACGGATCCCCCTTGAACACCTTGGCCACCGTGAACTCGTATCGAATTTCGTAGCCTTCTTTGTCGCGCATTTCCTGCGGACTCTTGCTCATCGTCGCCCGGGTGATCGTCGCAACGAACACGGTCTCAGCGGAAGCGATCTCGTCCGCCATCGGAGTGACGATACACGCTGCGTTGGCATATGCGCTGGGCAGTGCCAGAAGCATTGCGACGCGCCCCAGGATCTTCATGACTCTACCCCTCGAATACTTTGATGGATTGCCATCAATGAAGGCAGCACCGAAAGCAGGTTGCGTTGAAGCGCATCGATTGAATCGTTTGGCGCCGGAAACCAGACTGCGTAAACGCCCCAACGCAACGAATCAGGTTCGGAGACCACTTGGAAATTGCCGGGTCCGACCTCCCACACGAGCCCGGCGCGCGACCCGTCAGGTGCGATGACGAATGCATCTCCGGCTTCGCTGCCGAGAAACGAGGTGATTTCGCCGAAGCGCCAACCGTCGACCGCGGGAAGATCGAGTAGCGCAAACCCGTGATACACAGGCGCATCATCTGGACGCGCGAGAAATGCCGGGAGCCCATCCACGGCAGACGAGGCACTTGGGTCCAGGATGAGGTTACGACCATTCGACATGAAGGCAGCTCTGTTGGTTGAGCGGACCGCTACGGCCGTCCGATGAGTTCGTTTGTCAGGTGGAACCAAGGTACATCGCCATGGCCTCGAAGGTGAAAAGTTCGTCGTTCGCTACACCCTCACGCGAGGACTCAACCGTTCCCGCGCAGGCAACCCGGCAGCAGGAGCCATCGCGAGTCTAGGGGAGCTTCTCGATCGGATACCAGTTATGGGCAGACCCGATGTCGATGGATGCCTCGACGTCGGGCGTATGGCCCATCGCGATCTCTACGCCGTCGAGCGCAGCCGGATCGTCCAGCCCGACGTTGATCCACTCAATCACCAGTTCCGTCTGCTCGGACTGGGGCTCACTATCAAGACCCGAGTCGAACGGCTCAAACGGAATACAGATGCGATGAAACAGTATGCGTGACAGGCCGACTTGCTCGTTCTCGAACCAATGGTGCTCAATCGTGCCCCTCAGGGGTCGCGCCTTGTCTTGAAGCCTGATGGTTCGCATGGGCCAGCCTTCTTGCTTCTGATGACACCCGGTGGAGGTCCTTTCGAGCGGCCAGATTCAACTGTACCCGGGACCGACGCGAGAAACCCTGTCCTGATGAGCTATTTCGTGGCGAGAAACGAAGCAACGAGGGCATTCGCGTGCCCATGGCCCATCTCGTGCTCTGACTTGAGGATCGCGACCGGTTCCACGTGCTTGAGCGGGCCGGCCTTCTTGAGCACCTGCATCCAGTGCTGGATGAACTTGCCGTACTTCTTCTCGATCGAGGGGAAGTTGGACGCCGGGCCTTTGACTTTGTCTTCAGCACTCATGGTTAGCCCTCAGAGGTTGAGGCAGCCAGGAATTTTTGTGGGCAACCTTTCGACACTCCGCAAGCCAGCACTCCCAGGGATACACAGAGTGACTTCCAACTCCGTGGGCACCCGAATGTCTCAGGCTGAATTCGATGATTGGGTGATTTGATCATCGACTCTTGCCTCGTGACTACTTCGTTTTGGTGTACCCGAATGATTTCGCGAAAATCAGAAGATTGGACATGTCGGGTTCCACGCCCTCCGGCCATGCCTGCGACACATGGACGTCAATGCACTTGTCATCTCGAAAGCCATAATAGTTCGCGTTGACTTGCACAAATCGCTGGCCTCGATCGCTGGCAACAACCATGTACGAGACAGCCTCAAACTGGCCGCCCTCGGATACAACCATAACCGAGTCTTTGACGATCGCTGGATTCTGACTAGTCAGCTTCCAATAGTAAGCTCTGCAACTTTCAGGACTAGTACCCTTTCCCTCCGCAGGCTCGACAAAACCACTGACGACAAAACCATCCTTTGTAATGGCCTCAAACTGAAATTCACCCGATGCTGCCCCGGCTTTCCGAGGCTTCTCGATAGTGGGCTCAAATTGAAAGCCCCAGGTCGCACCATCTACCAAAATCTCGCTTGACGCCTCCGAGTGGCTGGCCAGAAACAACGAAATCAAGAAAACGGTTGGCTTCACGGGACCTCCATAAAAACTTTCGACCTGCCAAGGGTAAGACCGGCGAGGCAAAAACATCGTCGATCGCAGTGCATGGCAACTGCCCCAGAAAAGTACCTTGAATCGCTGATGGAAGCACCCTCAGGGCACAACGAGAGTTCGCCGGAAGCGCGCTGAACAACCAGTCTTCAACGCGGATACGTCAGGACCTTGACCGGCCACCATTCAGCTCCATCCCATCCGGCAACTTGCAGTGTTCCAGCAACTCATCCACCTCAAACTGCACGCCAATCTTTGACTGAAGATCCGGACTCGCAGGCCGGAGGACGACGTAACAATCCCGCAGAATATCCTTCAGGTACTCGCCATGCTGAAGGTGGATGAACTCGATTTCAGAGGACGACCAGGATCCTGAAATCACCTGCTTGACCCGGGCGCGATATTTGTACCAAAACTTGACCGGGACGCAGTCATCGGCTTCCGCGCAGGCGGGATACCAGTCGGTATACGCCACATCCTTGACTGTCACTCTCAGGACAAACTCGCCTGGAGGCGGAGGGAAATCCTCGGCGTCCGAACCCGTTCGAGTTCGCGATGAGCCTGCGCAGCCAAGGAGCAGTACCACGAATCCAACGAGTGCCAAGAAATGGCTCGTCTTTCCCAAGATGGGTGTCCTGTTTTGTGGCACTTCTATATCCACTCGCCAATTTGTTTCCATGCATGTTGAAGAAGAATTCAGCCGATGTTCTGAACACCCACCTAGTCAGTCTTGATGTGTCGAGGCAACCCAAAGCATTAATCTTGTCAGCCTAGCTGACGAGCGGCCTGTGCAGGCATTGGCTGAAGTGCAGCAATGGTGACTATCACTCCAACAGCAAGCAGAACAACGCCGAACAAAAAGTGCATCCACATTGAATGGCCCAGCAAGTTGAATCCGAGGAGGCCAATCTCGTGCATGTTCTCAACATGTCCACGCGCGATCGGGTCACTCACTGAGCGAATGACTCGATCGCCATGAACCCGGAGTGGAGAACCGAGATGCATGGAGTTTCCGATCAGCCACCAGTTCCAGGCCATGTGAGCAAGCCCCATGGTCAAGCAGCATGTGCCCGGGGTGAATCGAAGTGCCGAGCGGACGTTTTCACTCAGGAGCCTTCTGTTCATTGACCCGCCTCCACGTTCTCGATGACGCCCCGAAGTAGTCAACCCAAAGGGGAATGGATGTTGCGCTCGAAAATATCGCCGATCGGACAACCCGGCAAACGCCCATCCCCCAGTTCAAACCCGCCGATAAAGCAAATCCGCCACCTCATGCCCAAGCTTGAGCCCACGCCGCTCGAAGTGGGTTTCGATCCGCCACTCGGGTCTGGGTGCGATCACTCTCGGGCCCAGGTCGTTCTGGAATTCGACGGCAGCTTCCATGACGTCGAACATGTGCTCGGCGTAGGGCATCCAGTCGGTTGCGAGATGGAACAGTCCACCGGGTGCGAGTTTTCTCGCGATCAGCGAGACGAACTCGGGTTGCACGATACGACGCTTGTTGTGGCGCTTTTTGTGCCAGGGGTCCGGGAACCACAGCCGCACTTCGGCCAGGCTGCCATCGGCGATTTCGTTGCGAAGCAACTCGACCGCGTCGTGTGCATAGACACGCAGATTCTGAAGGTCGGCATCCGCTGCGCCATTCAGCACGCGTCCGACACCGGGACGATGCACTTCGGCACCGATGTAGTTCCGCAGCGGATCGGCAATGGCGCTGGCCAGCAGGGCCTGCCCGTTGCCGAATCCGATTTCCAGCACCAAAGGCTGCGACTTCGGGAAACAGACGGCCAAGTCGCGCACGGCACCGGTGTACTCCAGCCCGAACCGCGGCCAGTTCAAATCGAACGCACGCTTTTGCGCGTCCGTGGTTCGCCCCTGGCGCAACACGAAGCTGCGGATTTCGCGGCGTACTACTGGCCGTCCGTCGTCTTGTTCGGACATCAGAAGAAGGTCCCGTCGATCGGGCTCGACGCCGAGGCGAAGCGCTTGCGCGGAATACGTCCGGCGAGAAATGCTTCGCGTCCGGCTTCAATCGCTTTTTTCATCGCACTCGCCATCAACACCGGATTCCGGGCGCCGGCGATGGCGGTGTTCATCAGCACGCCGTCACAGCCCAGCTCCATCGCGATCGCCGCGTCGGACGCGGTGCCGACGCCGGCGTCGACCAGGATCGGCACCTTGGCGTTTTCGATGATTTCGAGCAGGTTGTAGCGGTTCTGGATGCCCAGCCCCGAGCCGATCGGCGCGGCCAGCGGCATCACGGCCACACAGCCGATCTCTTCGAGGCGTTTGGCGAGGATCGGGTCGTCGCTGGTGTAGACCATGACCTGGAACCCGTCGGCGACCAGCGTCTCGGCAGCCTTCAGGGTTTGCACCACATCGGGAAACAAGGTGCGCTGGTCGCCCAGCACTTCGAGCTTGACGAGTTGGTGGCCGTCCAGCAGTTCGCGGGCAAGCCGGCAGGTGCGCACGGCGTCATCGGCGGTGTAACACCCGGCCGTGTTCGGCAGGATGGTGTAACGGTCGGGCGGCAACACGTCGAGCAGGTTCGGCTCGCCGGCATTCTGGCCGATGTTCGTGCGACGAATGGCCACGGTCACGATCTCGGCCCCGGCGGCCTCGGTTGCCAGCCTGGTTTCTTCGAGATCCTTGAACTTGCCGGTGCCGGTAAGCAGCCGTGACGTGTAGGTTTTGCCGGCGATGGTCAGCAGGTCGGGTGCAGTCGAAGGCATGATGAATCCTGAAGGCGGAAACCGGGATTATTGCAAAGCTGTCCGCGCCCGGGCAGATTTCCGTTCACTTGTCACCGGAGTAGCCCATGTCGAGCCCAGGTTTGACCGTCGCCATTGCCCAGATCGAGCCCGTTTGGCTGAAACGCGAGGCGACCGTCGCCAAAGTGGCCGAACAAGTCCGCGCTGCAGCGCTGGAGGGCGCAAAGTTGGTGTGTTTTGCCGAAGCGATCGTGCCGGGCTACCCGTTCTGGGTGGAATACACCGACGGCGCCCGGTTTGACACAGCCGAGCAGAAGACCTGGTACGCCCACTACGCCCGCGAGGCCGTCGTGATCGAGCGCGGGGATCTGGACCCGATCAAGGCGGCGGCGCTGGAGGGCGGCTGCCATGTCGTGCTGGGCGTGATCGAACGCGCCACGGACCGCGCCGGGCATAGCCTGTACTGCACGATGGTCACGATCGACCAATTCGGCAACATCATCAATACCCATCGGAAGCTCATGCCGACCCACGAAGAGCGTCTGGTCTGGGCGCAGGGCGACGGGTTCGGGCTCCGCGCGATGCCCCTGCCGCCCTTCATGCTTGGCGCACTGAACTGCTGGGAAAACTGGATGCCGCTGGCGCGTGCCGCGCTGTATGGACAAGGCGTGAACCTGCATGTGGCCACCTGGCCTGGCAGCCTGCGCAACACCGAAGACATCACCCGCTTCATTGCATTCGAGTCACGCAGTTACGTGCTGTCGGCGTCGTCGATCCTTCATCGGGACACCATTCCCGACGACCTGCCCTTGCGCGATCGCCTGATCGAGAGTCTGCCGGCCGTGCTGGCGAACGGCGGCAGCGCCATCGCCGGACCGGACGGCAAGTGGCTGGTGCCGCCAGCCGTAGACCGCGAAACCATTCTGATCGCCGATCTGGAGCTGGAGGCGGTTTACGCGGAACGCCGATTGTTCGATGCGTTTGGCCACTATTCACGACCGGATGTGCTGGAATTGCACGTACACCGCCACCGGCCGCGCGGTATCCAGATCCATGACGACGAATAAGTCCATTGCTGCAGTGCTGGTATTCACCCTGCTGTCGGGTGGGCCCAGCGCCGTATTGGCGAAGCGCATTTACCAGTACCGCGACGCCAACGGCATGCTGCACTTCACTGACCGCAAGCCGGACCAAGCCGGCGTCGAGGTGAAGGAAACGAAGGTGGATGTCGACCCGCAGAAATTGGTCGAGATGCTGGTCAACGAAGCCGGCGTGGAGCACGTGGTCACTTTGATCAATCGCAGTGCCGGCCCGACGACGGTGTCGCTGTCGTTCTCGGACCAGAAGAACATCGTGGCCATGCCGCCACTACCGTTCGACGTGGTCCTGGGTGCGTACGAGAACCGGGAAGTAGCGCGAATCGCTGGCGATCAACCGGGTCAACCGGCGGGTTTCAGCCTGGCCTACCGGGCACTGCCAGGGGCACCGAGCCGGCTTGAGCGCAGCGATTTTCCCTACCGATTTCCGTTCGCGAACCCGGACGAAACGGTACTTGGTCAGGGTTTCAACGGCAGTTTTTCGCACACCGACGCCCAATCCCGATACGCGGTTGACTTGGGCGTGGATGAAGGTACGCCGGTCCGTGCTGCCCGCGGCGGTGTGGTGATGCTGGTCGAGCAGGACTTCGAGGGCTCCGGACTGAACCGCGAAAAGTACGCCGACCGAGCAAACAGCGTGCGGATCCTGCATGACGACGGCAGCATGGGCGTCTATGCCCATCTGGAATTCGAGAGCGTGATGGTGTCGGCCGGCAATCGGGTGAATGCCGGGCAGGTTCTGGGTCGCGCGGGCAACACCGGCTTTTCCACCGGCCCGCACCTGCATTTTGCCATCCAGATCAACAACGGCACCGACCTGGTGTCGATCCCGTTTGCGTTCCAGGACGGCATGCCGACCATCGCCGATGGGGCCGTCCGCGCGGAAACGGAAACAAACTGAGCGATTCCCCGCAACACACCCGCCCCCTTTGGCGGTATAAATCGGGCACCCAAGGCATACGCAATCGAGGCGGACATGAGCAGCGTTGATTTCACTTCGTTCCTCAAACTGATGGTGCACAAGAAGGGCTCCGACTTGTTCATCACGGCAGGCGTGCCGCCTTCCATGAAGGTCAACGGCCGCATCCAGCCCATCACGCAGGCCCCACTCACGCCGCAGCAAAGCCGTGACATGGTGCTGAACGTCATGGCACCAGGCCAGCGCGAGGAGTTCGAAAAAACCCACGAGTGCCAGTTCGCCATCTCGCTGCAGGGCGTCGGGCGCTTCCGTGTGAGCTGCTTTTATCAGCGCAACCAGGTCGGCATGGTGTTGCGCCGCATTGAAACGCGCATCCCCGGCGTCGACGAACTGAACCTGCCGCCGATCATCAAGACCCTGGCCATGACCAAACGTGGCCTGATCATGTTCGTCGGTGCCACCGGTACCGGCAAGTCCACATCGCTGGCGGCCATGATCGGCTACCGCAACCAGAATTCGACTGGCCACATCATCACGATCGAGGATCCGATCGAATTCGTGCACAAGCACGAAGGCTGCATCATCACGCAGCGCGAAGTGGGCATCGACACCGATTCCTGGGAAAACGCCCTGAAGAACACCCTGCGCCAAGCGCCGGACGTCATCCTGATCGGCGAAGTCCGTACCCGCGAAACCATGGAACACGCGATCGCATTCGCCGAAACCGGCCACTTGTGCCTGTGTACGCTGCATGCCAACAACGCCAACCAGGCGCTCGATCGTGTCATCCACTTCTTCCCGGACGACCGTCGCCCGCAGCTGCTGATGGACATGTCGCTGAATCTGAAGGGTGTCGTCGCACAACAGCTGATCCCGACCCCGGACGGCAAGGCTCGCCGCGTCGCCATGGAAGTCCTGATCGGCACCCCGCTGGTGCAGGATTTCATCCGCGACGGCGAAATCCACCGCCTCAAGGAAGTCATGAAGGAATCAACGAACCTGGGCATGCGCACGTTCGACCAGAGCCTGTTCGAGCTTTACCAGGCCGGTGAAGTCAGTTACGAAGATGCCCTCCGTCACGCTGACTCGGCGAATGAAGTGCGCTTGCGCATCAAACTGGCTCAGGGAGGCGATGCCCATACTCTGTCGCAGGGTCTGGATGGCGTGGAGCTGATGGAACAGTAAGGCCGGGTAGAAGGACGGTCGCTGGTGCCGTGCAGAGACGAAGCACCAAGGGCTCAAGTGTTCGCCCAAGCCTCTCCCAAGCCTCCCCGAACATCGGGGAGGCCATCGCTTCGAAGTCGCTTTGAGGATTCCCCTGTGGGAGCGGCTTCAGCCGCGATGCGACAAGTTCCGGGCGAGCACCCCAATCGCGGCTAAAGCCGCTCCCACAGCACCAGCTCTTGCAAGTTTGGCCTTGACGCCATGGCAGGCGACGCCACGATTCGGCGTATGCTCTCGAACAGTCGCCACGAGGCATTCGACCATGGGTTTACGAACGATCCAATTCCTGGCCATCGTCTTCGGCGCGTGTTTCCTGTTTCAGTCGGACGCCACCGCGCAATACACCAGCAGCAACCGGACCTTGCAGGTCGGGCCGACGCTGCGCTCCTACGTGCTTGCGACGCCGAATTCCGGCAGTGCCGGAAAACCTCTGGTGATCTCATTGCACGGCGACGGGGGCACCGGCGCGGGCATGCGCGCCAGTCTGCCGCTTGAAGCCGCAGCTGCCGGTGGTGCAGTGTTCGTCTATCCGAACGCTTCCAATGCAGCCGGTGTAGGCGGCACATTCGAATACTTCACGGACGCAGGTCGTGCAGCTGGCGTTGATTACATTCGCGCGCTGATCAATGCCCTGGACGCCGAGCTACAGATCGACCGAAGCCGCGTGTTCATGACCGGCTTCAGTGGCGGCGCCACGATGGCGAATGCGCTGGGTTGCCGTATGGAAGCCGACGAGATCCGAGCGCTGGGGATCCACTCGGGTTCCCTGTATCCCATCAACGACGACTTCACGTACACCGGCAATGGCGGCGTGAGTTGTGCGTTGCCAGCCACGATGCTGATCTGGGGCGAAAACGACAATACCGGCGGCGTGACCTTCGCGATTGGCCAGGGAGTTCGCGACAACCATCGCAACACCCAGAACTGCGCAGCGACGAACACCGCGTTTGCCCCCTCGCCTTGTATTCAATACGACACCTGCCAGCGTGCGGTCGCGTGGTGCGCGATCCCGGCCATGGGCCACAGCATCTGGGCGCAGGCCGCCACCGCATTCTGGAATTTCTTCAGCGCCCAGACGCCCGCACCACCGGCGACCGCCTCCCCCATCTATACCGACAGCCTGCAGAATGGCTGGCAGAACTTTTCGTGGGGAACAGTCGATTTTGCTTCGGCTACCGCACAAGGCGGAGCCCAAGGCATCCGATTTGATGCACACAGTTTTCAGGGCTTGTCGTTTGCACGACCAGCCTCGCCGGTGTCACAAGCGAGCTTTCCGGAACTCCGGTTCTACATCCGCGGCAATGCCGGCGGCGAGAACCTGATGTTCTCGCTTCAGTCGGGCGGCACGCTGCATGCCAACGTCCCACTCGGGCAGCTGCTCGCCGGCGGCGTTACCACCCAATGGCGCGAGGTCCGGGTTCGTCCGGCGGATCCACCGATCAACTATGCCGGCACCTATGAGCGCATCAACCTTCAGGACAACAGCGGCACCATGCCCGGCACACCACAAACAGTGTTCGTGGACACCGTGGACCTGCTCGCACCAACCTCCGGCGCTCTGTTCACCGATGGCTTCGAGTAACTGACAGACCAGTCAATCACCCTCGGCAGGGAGCCCCGGCAATTCGCGGTCTGCCAGGACACTGGCCGCCGTGCCCACGATCTGCGGATCGGGCGCA
>JBEIPT010000099.1:0-10739 GCA_040376895.1 Lysobacteraceae bacterium
ATAGTCGCTTCCGGCGGTGGCGGTGCCATTCGCGGACGTGACCTGCACCGACGCAGCACCTGTGCCCGAGGTCCGGGTGACCGCAAAGGTCATGACCGTGGTGCCGACGTTGCCTTCGACGATCGTCTGATCGCTGATGCTGAATGTGTTGGCGCCCGCATCATCGTTTGTGATCGTGCCTTGCCCGCTGCCATCGGCAATGGTGCCGGCGACCGGATTCGACAGGGTCATCGTGAACGTTTCATCGGCTTCAACCGTGGTGTCGCCGTTGATCGTCACCGCGATACTTTCCGAGGTATCGCCATCGACGAAGTTCAGCGTTGTGATTGGAACCGCCACATAGTCGCTTCCGGCGGTGGCGGTGCCATTCGCGGACGTGACCTGCACCGACGCAGCACCTGTGCCCGAGGTCCGGGTGACCGCAAAGGTCATGACCGTGGTGCCGGCGTTGCCTTCGACGATCGTCTGATCGCTGATGTTGAACTCTGCCGCTGCAGCGTCATCGTTCTGAATTGTCCCCTGCCCTTCATTGTCGGTGACACTGGCGTTGACCGGTGAGGTCAACTGGACGAGGAAGGCTTCATTGGGTTCATTGGTCAGATCACCGCCGACTGCTACGGCAAACGGCAGCGTTGTGACACCGGTCGGGAACGTCAGCACGGTCGCTCCCTGCGCCGTGTAGTCGGATCCTGCAGTGGCAGTGCCATCGAGGGTCGCGGCGGTCACAGTGACGGTTTGGCTGCTGGCATTCGACAGGCTCACGGCAAATTCGAAGTTGGTGTTCCCGGCATTTCCTTCCGGAAGTGCGACGTCATTGATCGAGATGGACGGCTGGCCGTCATCATTGGTGATCGTCCCTTCACCTGTGCCATCCGCGATGGTGCCGCCTGTTGGCCCCGACAAAGTCATCGTGAACGTCTCGTTGGGCTCGAATGTGGTGTCGCCGTTGATGGTCACCGATACTGTCTCGGACACATCGCCATCGATGAAGGTCACCGTTGTCGAAGCGAAGGCGCCGTAGTCACTTCCTGCGGTGGCCGTGCCATCGGCCGATGCCACCAGGACGGAAGCGGAGCCAACTCCCGATGATCGCGTGATGTTGAAGCTCATGGATACTGTGCCCGCATTTCCCTCGGACAGCGAAACGTCGTTGATGTTGAACTCGCTGGTTGCGGCATCATCGTTCTGGATGGTGCCCTGCCCTTCGGCATCGGCCAGGCTCGCGTTGGTCGGACTGGACAACTGCACGAGGAATGTTTCGTTCGCTTCGTCGACGAGATCGCCGTTGACCGAGACGGACAGGTTTTGGGTTGTTTCACCCGCTGCGAAAGACACTGCACCGCCGACTACTGCTGTGTAGTCTGTGCCTGCCGATGCACTGACATCGGCTGTGTTCGCGTTGACCGTCACGGCTTCGGAACTTGGATTCGACAGGTTCACCTGGAACACGAACGGCGATGTGCCGACATTACCCTCCGTCATCGAGACATCCGTCACCGAAATGGTGGGTTGGGCATCGTCGTTCGCGATGGTGCCGATACCGGTGCCGTCGGCGATCGTGCCACCGATCGAACCCGAGAGAGTCATTGTGAGCGTTTCATTTGGCTCGAACGTGGTGTCGCCGTTGACAACCACCGATAAGGTTTCCGAGAGATCACCGTCTGCGAAGTTGAGTTGTGTCGAGGCGACTGCAACATAGTCGCTGCCTTCGGTTGCAGTGCCGTTCGAAGATGCGACCAGAACAGAGGCCGCCCCGGTACCCGATGTTCGCGTCACCGTGAATGTCATCGTTGCACTGCCCGCATTACCCTCGTTCTGGGTCACATCGTTGATGCTGAAGCTGGCATCGTCGTCCTGAATGGTGGCTTGCGCCTGGTTGTCCTGGATGGTTGCGTTCACAGCCGAAGACAAATCGAGTTGGAAGGTTTCGTCGGCTTCGACCGCCATGTCTCCAGTAACCTGGACGGTTACCGTCTCACTGACGTCTCCTGGTGTGAACACGACCGGTGTTGCAGGCAGTGCTGTGAAGTCGCTTGCCGAAGAAGCCGAGCCATTGCTGGTCTGCGCAGATACGGTGACCGTCTTGCCACTCGCTTCAGACAGCGTCACCGTGAATTGGAATGGCGTGTTGCCGGCGTTGCCCTCGAGACCACTTATATCGGCAATGGATAGGGTCGGCGGCGTGTCGTTGTCGGTGATAGTCAACGTGGCGGTTGACGGCGCAATGAGTACCGCATTGTTGGTTGGGTTCGACAGCGTCAGCTGCACCGTTTCGTCATCTTCATCCAGCATGTCTTCGGTGATGGGCACCAGGAAGGTCTTGTCGGTACTTTCCTGGTCGATCCACGCCACTGTTCCGTTGGTCGTTGTGTAGTCCGCACCGGCGGAAGCGCTACCGTTCGCAGTCGTGTAGTCCACCGACACCGCGCCATCGGCTCCGTTCACGCGCTGCACGGTGATGGTTGCCATGCCGCCGCTTTCGGAGACGGAATAGCTGGCGAGGGAGAAGCGGATTTCGCCCGGTTCCGGCACCATGCCAGCGTTCGAAAACTCCGAGGTGTTGTTGCTTGGCGTATTCGGTACTGGTGGCACTTCCGCAACCGGCGGAACATCGGCGAGCAGCAAGTCGGTGGCGGTCATGACGATACCGGTGCCGCGGGTGTCTGTTGCCGTGCCAGGCGTGATCGAACTTGTACACAGTCCTGCAACGCACCCGGCACCGCTTGGCCGCCCGCTGGCGTCGGTCGTGATCAGTTGTTCGTTGAGGTACGTCATGCCATCTGAACGAAGCTGGAAGAACTCGATTCGGTAGCTGCCCATCGGGCGCGTGCGAAGGGTCCACTGCGCGCTCGTGGCTCCCGTTCCGGTTTGATATGCGGGTCCCGATCCGCACAAGACGTCTGGCGCTCCAGCGCCGGTGCAGACGATCGGCGCGTTCTGGGCAAAGTTTCCGTACGCATCATTGGGATCAACATCAGGCGTGTCGTCAGTGGCGTCGACACCATTGGGTGTCTGGTCAAGATCGATGCCCAGCGCGTTGATGCCATCCAACATGTTCTGGTCGTTCGCATAGATCTGGTTGCGCTGGAACAGGTTCGACCAGCCGCTGGTGTTTTCGGTGCCGTTATCGAAAATCTTGATGCCATGACGACCATTGGCGGCGATGACGTTGTCTTCGAATTCACCCGAGCCACCGACTTTGATGGAGCTGGCGTCGAGGATGTAGATGCCATCTCCGCGATTGCCGAATCCGAAGATGCCGAGTCCTGTCGGGTCCGACGCACCGATGAAATTGTTCTGGATCGTGACGTTCGTGACGTCACTGCCACGAACGAGAATGCCGTGTCGTTCGTTGGCGAGGATCAGGTTCGCTTCGAATATTTCGCTGCCACCGATCTGATTGTTTCCGGATGTGATGACGATTCCATTGCCCTTGTTGCCGTACTCGAGCGCACCGATCGGCGTTCCGCCGGCTGGAAATGTGCCGAGTCCGATAACGTTTGCATACAGGCGGACACCGGCCGAAGTGCCGGTGATGACCACACCACCTGATACGTCGCCACCGACGCTGTCGAGCGAGCCGCCACCGTTGTCGCTTCGATTGTCCGACACGGTGTTGGCTGGGCCGACGAAGAGACTGAAACCGGTGGGGTTGTCTGCGCCAATTTCGTTTGTGTCCGGTTTGGTATCGATGCGCAATCCGATGTCGCCATTACCGACATCCGTGCCGGGTGCGCTGCCCAGACCA
The DNA here is from genome assembly GCA_040376895.1 of Lysobacteraceae bacterium. GTDB lineage: Bacteria > Pseudomonadota > Gammaproteobacteria > Xanthomonadales > Ahniellaceae > Ahniella. Next base: position 3,749 of record JBEIPT010000099.1, read on the forward strand.
ACCAGATTGCCAAACACGAAGTTTGGTACCAGGACATCGCCGCTGATGACGATGCCATCGTCGGTTGTGTCCTCGTTCTGGCCGCTGACGATGTTGCCTGGCCCGATGACATTGCCATATGCGCCGCCGCTCATGCGGATGCCGGCGCCATCACCATTGCCTCGACCATTCGGCACCGAGGTCAACGCGGCTTGATCGACGCCAATGATGTTGGTGTTGATTTGGACGTTGACCGTGCTGGGGGTGAACAGGTCAATGCCATCACCCTTGTTGCCACTGATCAGGTTGCTCGAGATGAAGGTCGGGTTGGCGACGACCGTCAGTGCTGCTTGCAATGCGGTGACAAACGCGGCGATTTCGCCGAGGTTGTTCGGTGGGTCGTTGATCAGTGCACCGACATTCGGAAACGCGTTGGGTTGAGCGGCGGTGCCGCTGAGCGAAATGCCGTCGCCATCATTGGCGTCATTGTTGAAGTCGGAAGCACTGCCGGCGGCATTGGTGCCGATTCGGTTCCCGGTGATGGTGTAGCCGTGACCTGACAGCGAGATGGCGTTGCCACTGCAATTGCGGATGACCAGGTTCTGGAGCGTCGATCCGCGCGCGCCATTGGCATTTGCCGCGGTTGCGGTTTCGCCCAACGTGAAGCATCCGAGATTGTTGCCGTTGATTTCGACGCGATTGCCGCTGCCGGCATTGGTTGTCGTGCCGTTGATGTTGACCGGCGCGGTGACTGCATCCAGCGCCTGCGTCAGGGTGATCAACGTGATGCTGTTGTCGAATGTGATGTTGTGCGTGCCGGTCTGGTCGTTCGCTTCCTGAATGGCGGCGCGCAGCGTGCATTGGTTGCCAGCCGTGTTCACGTCGATGTCGCAGACCAGGTCGTCGCCGCCCATCGCTGCCGCATCATTGTCACCTTGTGAACCAGTCTGGTTGACGATGAAGTTGGCGGCCTGACTCAGCGCCGGCGACAGCAGGAAACCCAAGGCCAGGATCGTTGCCCCGGGATGGAAGGACTTGCGCATGGTGATGAACTCCGATCCGGGTCAATGCGCCCGGTCTGGGAGAACAATTGCCGGCGGGCGCAGAATCGCACGCGGCCGGAACCACAATTCAGACGGCGATTGGTGCCTTGATGGCCGGATGCGAGGTATATCCGTCGATGCGGATGTCCTCAAATCGAAAATCGTCAATGTTTCGGATTTCCGGATTCAGCCACAGTGTCGGCAGTGGTTTCGGGGCTCGGGTCAGCTGTTCATGCGCCTGATCCACGTGGTTGCGATACAGGTGCACGTCGCCAAAGGTGTGGACGAATTCGCCAACCTGCAAGCCGCAGACCTGCGCCACCATGTGCGTCAACAATGCGTAGGACGCGATGTTGAACGGTACGCCGAGGAATACATCGGCACTGCGTTGATAGAGCTGGCAGCTTAGTCGGCCATCACCAACATAGAATTGGAACAGCGCGTGACAGGGTGACAACGCCATGTTGGGCAGGTCGGCGACGTTCCACGCGTTCACGATCAGTCGGCGGGAGTCTGGATCGGACTTGATTCGGCGAATCACGTCCGCGATCTGGTCAATCGTTTCGCTGTTTGCGCCAGTCCAGGAGCGCCACTGCTTGCCATACACCGGACCCAGGTTGCCTTCGGCGTCGGCCCATTCGTTCCAGATGCTGACCTGGTTTTGATTGAGATAGGCGACGTTCGTGTCGCCCTTCAGGAACCACAACAGCTCGTGGATGATCGAGCGGAGGTGCAACTTCTTGGTGGTGACGAGCGGGAATCCATGTGCCAGATCAAATCTCATCTGGTAGCCAAACACCGACCGGGTTCCGGTACCTGTCCGATCGGCCTTGTCGAGGCCGTGGTCGAGGATGTGACGAAGCAGATCGAGGTAGGCTTTCATTGGTTCAATTCAGGCGCTTTTGCCGGCGCGACAGCCAGAGCCAGTAGCCGCCCAGCGCGATCAAGGGCAAGGACAACAGCTGGCCGGTGGTCATCCAGTTGAAGGCGATGTAACCCATGTGGCTGTCTGGTTCGCGGAAGAACTCCACAGCGAAACGTTGGGCACCGTAGATCAACGCGAACATGCCGGATACCGCGTAGCGTGGCCGGGGGCGACTTGAGTACCACCACACCACCACGAACAGCAGGATACCCTCCAGGCCGGCTTGATAGAGCTGGGAAGGATGCCGGGCTTCCTGATCGAGCAGACCCTGTGCTGCTTGGACGCGGATATCGTCCATGCTGAGATTGCTCGGCAATGCGTTCGGGAAAATCACGCCGACGCTCGCGTCGGTATGGCGACCCCAGAGTTCGCCGCCGACGAAGTTGCCGAGCCTCCCCAATCCCAGCCCGATCGGGATTAAAGGTGCAACCAGGTCCAACGTGTCGATCGTGGAACGTTTCAGGTTTCGTGACCAGATCCAGCAGGCCACCATGACGCCGACCAAGCCGCCGTGAAAGGACATGCCGCCTTCCCACACACGCAAGAGATTGGCCGGATTCGCGACAAGCTCGCTCCATCCGTACACCAGCATGTAGCCAAGTCGTCCGCCGAGAACGACACCCAACATGCCGTAAAACAACAGATCGGATAGTTGGTCACCATTGATGCCGTATCGGTTGGATGCGACGCGGCGTTGTCCGAGCCACCAGGCCGCACCGAGTGCCGCGAGGTACATCAAACCGTACCAGTGGATCTTCACCGGTCCGAGCGTAATGGCGATCGGATTGATATCGTGCAGGATGGCCATGGGCGATCGCGACTGGAGGGTCGGGAATTGTCGCTGATCGGGCGCTGCTTGGGCAGCGCCTTCATGAGCGATCGGGTTCGATCAAACGTCGAGGTTGCTGACTTTCAGTGCGTTGCTCTCGATGAATTCGCGGCGGGGTTCCACGACATCACCCATCAACGTGGCGAACAGCTGGTCCGCCGCGACGGCGTCTTCGATTCGAACCTGCAGCAACCGGCGAGTGTCCGGATTGACCGTGGTTTCCCAGAGCTGCTCGGGGTTCATTTCACCGAGGCCTTTGAAGCGCTGGATCGTTCGGCCACGTTTCGCTTCGTCCATAAGCCAGGCCTGCGCATCGTGGAAGTTGCTGATCGGAGCACTGCGGGAACCACGGGTAACGCGTCCTGTTGAGTCAATCAAGTCATTGATTTGATTAGCTATTTCACGAATCGGTGCGAGATCGGCGCCAATCATGAAGGCCTGCGTGAGCACGAATTCGTAGCGCAACCCGTGATGGAGTTTTTCGACACGGATGAGGCCGGCGATTTCGCCTTCGGATGGGACAGGGGTCAGACGATATTGAGGCTTGCCCAATCCACGGGCATTCAGGCGTCCGGCAATCCGTTCGCACCACTGCGTCAGTCGATCGGCATCAGCGAAATCGGTCTGATCCAAAGCCGGCAGATCGAGCATGGCGTGCAAGAGCGTGCTGTCGATGCGGGATGCAAGTCGGTTGATCTGATCCTTGGCGAGTTGGTACTGCGTCATCAACTTCTCGAGCGCCGTTCCCTTGATCGGGGGTGTGCCTTCGACGTAGTGGAGTTCTGCGTCGTCGACAGCGTTGTTGATCAGGTATGACGACAGTGCCGGGTCGTCCTTCAGATAGAGCTCGTTCTTGCCCTGCTTCAGCTTGTAGAGCGGCGGCAAGCCGATGTAGATGTAACCGCGTTCGATCAATTCCGGCATCTGGCGGTAGAAGAACGTCAGCAACAATGTTCGGATGTGCGAACCGTCGACGTCCGCGTCGGTCATCAGGATGATGCGGTGGTATCGCAGTTTGTTGATGTCGAATTCGTCTTTGCCGATGCCACAGCCCAGAGCAGTGATCAGCGTGCCGACTTCGGCCGACTGCAGCATCTTGTCGAAGCGTGCGCGTTCGACATTGAGGATCTTGCCCTTCAGTGGCAGGATCGCCTGGGTCTTGCGGTTGCGGCCCTGTTTGGCGGAGCCGCCGGCGGAGTCGCCCTCGACCAGAAACAGTTCGGAGAGTGCTGGATCCTTTTCCTGGCAATCGGCGAGTTTGCCCGGCAAACCTGCGATATCCAGTGCGCCTTTGCGGCGTGTGAGTTCGCGGGCCTTTCGGGCAGCTTCGCGGGCACGTGCAGCTTCGACGACTTTTTCGCAAATGGCACGGGCTTCGGACGGGTGTTCGGCGAGGAAGTCGCCGAGCTTGTTTCCGATCACCGACTCGACCGCGCCCTTAACTTCGGAACTGACCAACTTGTCTTTGGTCTGCGAGCTGAACTTTGGATCGGAGACTTTGACCGACAAGACGGCGATCATGCCTTCGCGCATGTCATCGCCCGAGAAGGTGACCTTAGCCTGTTTGCCGAGTCCGGATTTCTCGATGTAGTTCGTCAGAGTCCGCGTGAGGGCTGCGCGGAATCCCGCCAGATGGGTGCCGCCGTCTTTTTGCGGGATGTTGTTCGTGAAGCAGAACATCCGCTCCTCGTAGGCATCTGTCCACTGGATGGCGAGGTCGACTGAGATACCTTCGGAGTGCCCAATGAAGGTGATCACATTGGCGTGCAGTGGTGTGCGCACGACCGCCAGATGTTCGACAAAGCTCTTGATGCCACCTTCGTACTGGAAGACATCGTTCTTGCCTTCGCCGCGCTCGTCACGCAGTTCGATGCGAACACCGGAGTTCAGGAACGCCAGTTCGCGGAGACGTTTGGCGAGGATGTCGTAGTGGAACTCGACGTCGGTGAAAATTTCTCGGCTCGGCAGGAAGCGGACGCGTGTACCGCGTTTGGTACTCGGTTCAACCTGCTTCAGCGGATACTTGGGCGCACCGAGGCAATATTCCTGGGTGTGGTGGAAACCTTCGCGCCAGATGTCTAGCCAGAGGGTTTCGGACAAAGCGTTGACGACGGAAACACCCACGCCGTGCAGACCGCCAGAAACCTTGTAGCTGTTGTCATCGAACTTGCCACCGGCGTGAAGGACGGTCATCACCACTTCTGCGGTGGACCTACCCTCTTCCGGGTGAATGGCGACCGGAATTCCTCGGCCATTGTCGATTACGGAGACGGAACCATCTGCGTGGATCGTGATGACCGTTTCTGTGCAGTATCCGGCCAGCGCCTCGTCGATCGCGTTGTCGACAACTTCGAAAACCATGTGATGCAGGCCGGTGCCGTCATCGGTGTCGCCGATGTACATGCCAGGGCGCTTTCGGACGGCGTCGAGTCCTTTGAGGACTTTGATGCTGCTGGCGCCGTAACTGTCGACTGGAGTTTGTTCTTGTTCGCTCATGCTGCTCGCCTTGCGGCGCCGATTTCAGCGCGCAATAAGGGGTCGGGACTGGCGGGTCGATAGACCCGAGGGATTCGTGAAAGTATACCAGTCAGGGGGACGGACCGCCCTGTTCGATCGTGTTCAGGTAGCGTCGAAACAGCGTATGGCGCCATGTTCCACGTGGAACAGACGATCTGCTGGCAGTTCGCCCGTACCAGTGATCAGGACCTGAGCTTTCAGGTTCCGCAGGAGGTGAATCAACCTGGCCTGATGGGTACTGTCGAGTTCGGCAGGCAAGTCATCGAGGAGAACAATGGGTGGCGCACCCAGGATCATCTGGTGCTGAAGAACCTGCGCTAGCAGCAGACACAGTGCCGCCAACTTTGCCTGGCCACGCGAATAGTGGTCGATGTTGCCGAGTGTCCCAAAGCGGATGCGCCAATCAGCACGATGTGGACCACGACGCGTGAAGCCCCGTTCCCGGTCTCGTTGCCGCTCTGCTCTCAAACCCTCGATGCGGGAACCCGGAGCATCAACCATCAGATCCTTCCAACCATCTTTATATACCACCTCGGCCAAACCGAGTTCCGGTGACAGGATCTCGGCAACGTTCGCCACATGGACTTGCAGCGTCTCCACGTACCTGGACCGCATCAACTCGAGTTCCGTAGCCGCGCTGGCCATCTCTTCTTCCCAAGGATCGAACCACGCATCTGCACCGTGAGTTCTCAGCAGGGCGTTGCGTTGTTTGAGGGCACGTTGGTAACGGCGCCATAGGAAGAGGAAATTGTGTTCCACGTGGAACAGGCCCCAGTCGAGCAGCGCTCTCCGATCCTCCGAAGGCCCACTCATCAATGCGTGCGAGCCGGGGTCAAAACAACACACAGGCGCCAGCCGAAACAATTCACTCAAAGTGGAAACGTCTGCACCATCCAGTTTCCCGCGCCAACCGTCCCGCGAACGCTCGATCCCGATCCGACGTTTGCCCCGACCATGGTCAACACTGATCTCCGCGAACACTGTGGCACTGTCAGACCCATCCTGGACAATCACGTCCCGTCCGCCCTTTCTGAAGCTGTGCCCGAATCCAAGCAAATACACCGCTTCGAGCACGGACGTTTTCCCAGCCCCATTGGCACCGCTCAAACCGTTCAAACCAGGGCACAGAACCAACTCAGCCGCGCTGAGGTTCCTGAGGTGGGAAATGGACAATCGATCGATTTTCATCAGACCGTTAGCATGGTTCATTCGCCAAACCCGACGCAACAAAAAACCCCGGTCGCCCGGGGTTTCGCTGCACAACTTCTACTCGGCCCGACGTCACAGGCGAAGTGGCATGACCACATGGCGAGCACGTTGGTTCTCGACATCACGAACCAGGCAACTGGAATTGCCATCGCGCAAGCACAACATCACATTGACGCCTCGCAACGCTGCCAATGCATCCATCAGGTAGTTCACGTTGAAGCCGATGCTCAGGTTGTCGACGATCGTCTTGGCCTCGAGCTCTTCGCTCGCCTCTTCCTGTTCCGGATTGTGCGCGCTGATATTCAGCCGACCGGGACTGACTTCAACCTTGACGCCCCGATACTTCTCGTTGGACAAGATTGCCGCACGAGACAACGCCGCTCTCAATTCGTCTCTTGGCAGTTCAACCAGCTTGTCAGCGCCGATCGGAATGACCGCTTCGTAATCCGGGAAGCGACCGTCGATCAGTTTCGATGTGAACACAAAATC
>JBEIPT010000600.1:0-1774 GCA_040376895.1 Lysobacteraceae bacterium
GCTGACGCGCGGAAACGGGCCAGCGGCTGGCATCGGGTTGGGTTCAATCTCGATGGCGGCGCGGGTCTGGTGCAGGTCCAGCCCGGTCGACAATTTCGGAGCACCGGGAAACAAAGACGCAAAGTGTCCGTCGACGCCCATGCCGACCATCGCCAGATCGAATACTTCAGGGTGTGCCGCGAGCGTTCGTTCCGCATGGGTGGCGTCGGGTGCGCCTTCGGGTTGCTCCGGCACCAGCGACAGCCATTGAATCCCTTCGGCGCCGGCAAATGCGGCCTGCATCTGGCCGAGGTTGTGGTCGGCGTGACCCACAGGCACCCAGCGTTCATCACTCGGTGCGACATAGACCTTGTGCCAGTCACGTGCTTGCGCGGCGAGTTTGCGGAACACCGGAGGCGAAGTGCGGCCACCTGCCAGCACAAGGGTCGCGCGATTCTGCAGCGTCAACGCCCGATCAATGTCTTCGGCAATGCTGTCGGCCAACGCGGACACCAGCGCTTCGGCGCTGGCATGGCGGATGAGTTTCCAGGTCATGTTCGATTCCTTGGTGATTCGTCGACGATCAGCGTGCAGGATTCATTCGCGCCAGCTGTGGCCATGGCGTTCGGTCAAGGCAACCGAACTGCTCGGGCCCCAGGTTCCGGCCGGGTAGTTCTTGGGCGCGACACCTTGCTTGCGCCAGCCGTCGAGAATCCCGTCGATCCACTGCCATGCCGTTTCGGTTTCGTCCCGGCGCACGAACAAGGTGCCGTTGCCTTCGATTGCGTCGAGATACAGGCGCTCATACGCGAGGCGACGAGGAGCCTGTTTGAACGCGTCGCTGGTTTCCAGATCGAGTGCCACCTGCGACAGCTTCAGACCACTGCGGTCGAGCCCGGGTGTCTTGTGCATCAATCGCAGTTCGATGCGCTCTTCGGGCTGCAGGCTGATGATCAGTGCGTTGGGTTCCACGGCGGCGCCACTGCCGGCAAAAATCGAATGGGGCACGGCACGGAACTGCAGGTAGATCTCGGTGGTGCGGCGGGCCATCCGTTTGCCGGTGCGCAGGTAGAACGGCACGCCTGACCAACGCCAGTTGTCGATGTGTGCACGCAAAGCGATGTAGGTTTCGGTGTTGCTCGCCCGGCCCAGTTCGTCGCGGTAACCGGGCACCGCAACGCCATCCACTGCACCGGCCGTGTATTGACCCGCGACGCTGTGTGTGGCGATTTCGGTCGCACCAATCGGTCGCAGAGATCGCAGCACTTTCAGCTTCTCGTTGCGTACTGCGCTGGGATCGAACTGCGAGGGCGGTTCCATCGCCGTGAGGCTGAGCAGTTGCAGCAGGTGGTTCTGCAGCATGTCGCGGCTGGCGCCCGAAGTGTCGTAGTAGTCGCCGCGCCCCTCCACGCCAATCGTTTCGGCGACCGTGATCTGTACCTGCTCGATGTGCCGCGCATTCCACAGCGGTTCGAACATGGCATTGCCGAATCGCAATGCCAGCAGGTTCTGAACACCTTCCTTGCCGAGATAATGATCCGTGCGGAACACCCGCGACTCATCGAAGTGCGCGGTCACGCCGTCATTGATCGCGACGGCACTGGCGAGGTCATGGCCGATGGGTTTCTCCAGCATCACGCGGGTGCCGGCATTGGCGAGGCCCGCTGCACCCAGCAGCGCGCAGATCGGCGCGTAAAAACGCGGTGCTGTCGACAGGTGATACAGCACGTCGCCGCGACGCAAGGACTTGATCCGATCGGTCAATGCAGCGGCCGACTCCGGGTGATCGATCGCC
>JBEIPT010000323.1:0-4486 GCA_040376895.1 Lysobacteraceae bacterium
CGAAGATCATGACGTCGTATGTGGTCGCCGCCGAAAAGAAAGCAGGCAAGATCACGCCCGATGATCGAGTGATGATTTCGGAAAATGCCTGGCAAGGTGGTGGTGCGGGGACCGATGGCTCGACGAGTTTTCTGCCCGTCAATCAGTCCGTGAAGCTCGCCGATCTCGAACTCGGCATGATCGTGCAATCAGGCAACGATGCCTCGATCGCACTCGCCGAACATGTCGGCGGCAGCGAAGCCACGTTTGCGTCACTGATGAACCAGTATGGCCAGAAGATCGGCCTCAAGAACACGAATTTCGTCAATGCCACCGGCCTGTTCCATCCGGACCACTACTCGACAGCCCATGACATTGCCGTGATGTCACGTGCGCTGATTCGTGACTACCCGGAAGAATACGCGCTCTACAAGACCAAAAATTTCTCGTTCAACGGCATCACTCAGGGCAATCGCAACCTGTTGTTGTTCCGGGATCCGTCGGTCGACGGCATCAAGACCGGGCACCTAAGCCAAGCTGGCTACTGCCTCGCTGCATCGGCGCAACGGGGCGACACGCGCCTGATCTCGGTAGTCATGAACACCGCCAGCGAGAAAGTCCGAGCCGCTGAGTCACAAGCCCTGCTCGAATACGGCTTCCGCTTCTTCGAGACACACAAGGTCTATGCGAAGGATCAGATGGTGGCCGAGCCGAATCTCTGGCGCGGTGAAGCGCCGAAAGCCCAGGTGGGCACAGCGGCCGATGCGATGCTGACCATTCCGCGTGGTGCCTACCAGCGCCTGGAAGCCAGCATGAACATCATCAAGCCCCTGTCCGCGCCGCTCACGAAGGGCCAGGAAGTCGGCAAGCTGACGATCAAACTTGATGGTGCCGTGCTGCTGGAGCAGCCACTGGTGTCGCTGCAGGAGTATCCGGAGGGTGGTTTCTTCAAGCGCCTGTCGGACAGCGTCTGGTTGTGGTTCGACGACGGCGAGTGATCGCCTCCTTGAAACCAGCCAGAAGCCTTGCGGCATTCTGGCCCTCATCCGGCCTTCGGGGCTGTAGAAAAACAGCCTCGACAGCGAGCCATGGATGGCTCGCCCGCAAATCAATCACGCAAGCAATTGATTTGTCGTGAGCGAGTCCGGACCAGCGCCGGACTCTCAAGACGACATCAAGCAAGCACCTAACGATCCCTCTACGCATCGCGGGCGGTACCCCGCCCCCACCGCCCTCGGATGGGGTCGCTCGCGTCATCCACCCACCTGTGGGCGCGGATTCAGCCGCGAAGAAACGTCGTCAAGAACCGAACAAGGTATGCCGTTTCAGATGCATACAAGTAGCTCGCGATGCAGACGAAGTACTGGATGTACTTTCTCTACGGCTACTTCGGCCACCATCTCCCGCTTGCGGAAAAGGATTGTCCGGCGCAGCTTTTCTCGCGCGCGACGATGTCCGCAGGCTGAGGGAAATTCGGCAACCGCCCAGACAAATTCGGAAAATTCCCAGGCCACTTTCAGCAAATCACTGAAGCGTCGGCCACTGCAGAGCCCTAGTCTGAACTCCTGCCCAAGGAATCAGTCATGCCAAGCCGTCGAGGTTTCACGCTGATCGAATTGATCGTCACCGTCGCGGTGTTGAGCATCCTTCTGGTGATCGCAGTACCCGGCTTCATGCATGCACGTGCCGCAACTGCCACACACACCATGCGTCAGGCGTTGATCGGAACACTGGTCCAGGCGCGCGCCGTCGCGAGCACCAGGGAACAGATAGTCCTCTTGTGCCCGAGCCGGGACCGGCAGGCCTGTGCCGACACGGAGGAATGGCACCATGGCTTCCTCGCCGCAATCGACCTCAACGGCAGTGGAGCGATCGATGCAGGCGACCAAGCAGTGAGTTCCCATGCTCGTTTCGACGCAGACATCCATGCCATTTCCACACGCGGACGTCGCCTGCTCAAGTTCTATCCCAACGGTGGCAATGCCGGCAGCAACGTCACGTTCACGTTCTGCGACCGGCGTGGGCCTGCAAAAGCCACAGCGATGGCGATGAGCAATGTCGGGAACTACCGGGAGGTTCCGGCACAGCAGGCACAAGTCACGCGCGCCTGCGCCGGATTCTGAGCGGCAACGAAGCAGTCAGCCTACGAGACGTCCCACCGCGTGCACAACCGGAGCGCGACGCAGGCGACGAAGGATGTCGGCCAGGTGCTTGCGATTGCGGACCTCGATCACGAACAACATGGCAGCGGTACGCAGGTCGCGTTCCTGATATTCGACCGTGTCGATGTTGGCATTACATTCGGCAATGGCTGCAGCAACCGTGGCCAACACACCCGGCTTGTTGTCGACCACCACTTTCAGGGCCACCTTGAAGTCCCCTTGAACGTCACGATCCCAGGCAATCTGCACGGCACGATCAGGTGTTTTGCCGAGTTCGACGGCATTCGGGCACTCGCGCTGATGCACGACGATACCCTTGCCCGCCGACAGGAAGCCGACGATGTCGTCACCCGGCACGGGGTGGCAACAATTGCCGAAACTGACGACCCCTCGTTCGGTGCCGGTGATCAGAATGTTTTCGCTCGGACGTTGTGCCTGGCCCAGGTCCAGCACACGCGAATCGCTGGCGAGCGAGCGAGCCACGGACTGCGGCATCCGGTTGCCCATGGCAATTTCCGCCAGAAGTTCTTCGATGCGCTTGAAGCGTTGTTCGGCAAGGTAGGCATCCAGCACGGCCGTCGGCACATTCTCCAGCGCAGTACCCAGTTGTTCGAGTGCGCGATCCAGCAGCCGGTGTCCGATTTCGACAGAGTCTTCGTGCTGGATTTGCTTCAACGCATGTCGGATCGCAGTGCGTGCCTTGCTGGTCACGACAAACTCAAGCCAGCCGATCTGCGGCTGTGCACTGCTGGCGGTGATGATTTCTACTGCCTGTCCGCTCGACAGCCGGGTGCGCAACGGCACCAGTTTCTGGTCGACACGTGCCGCAACGGCGTGGTCGCCAACATGGGTATGGACGGCATAGGCAAAATCGAGTGCTGTGGCATTACGCGGCAAGGCAAGGATGTCGCCCTTCGGCGTAAACAGGTAGACCTCATCCGGAAACAGATCGACCCGCACCGACTCGATGAAGTCGAGTGATGACGAAGTATGCGCATGCTGGTCGACGAGCCCGCTGACCCAGTCGCGCGCGCGCGCCTGGGCGGTGTTGCCGCCTCCGGACAGATCGGCCTTGTAGGCCCAGTGGGCGGCGATGCCCCGCTCGGCCATCATTTCCATGTCTTCAGTGCGGATCTGCACTTCGAGCGGCGAACCCCCTGGCCCGAACAGCACAGTGTGAAGGCTCTGATAGCCGTTCGCTTTCGGGATGGCGATGAAATCGCGGAAACGCCCGTCGACCGGTTTGAACAGGCTGTGCAGCACACCGAGTGTGAGGTAACACTGCAAAGGCTCCTTCACCAACACTCGCACGCCATAGACATCGAGCACATCGTCGAGGTCCTTGTGCTCGGAGCGCATCTTTCGATAGATGCTGTACGGCGACTTGATCCGGCTGACCAGACGGAACGGCACCTGCTCGTGGCGCAGTTTCTCGGCGATGGTCTGCTGGATGCGGTTCATGCCCTCGCGCCGGTCGCCGTAGCGGGTCTTCAGGTGAGCTTCCAGAACCTGATGCCTAAACGGATAGAGCGCCTGGAACCCGAGGTCCTGCAGTTCGCCCTTGAGCCGATTCATGCCCAGTCGCTGGGCGATCGGTGCGTAAATGTCGAGGGTTTCCCGGGCAATCCGACGCCGCGCATCTGCCGCCATCGATCCCAGCGTACGCATGTTGTGCAGTCGGTCGGCGAGTTTGATCATGATCACGCGCAGGTCGCGCGCCATCGCCAGCACCATCTTGCGGAAACTTTCCGCAGTCGCTTCCTGGCGCGACTGGAAATTCATCTTGTCGAGTTTGGTCACGCCATCGACGATGTCGGCCACGGCAGGACCGAACTCACGTTCAATTTCGGCATGCGTGAGTGGCGTGTCCTCGAGTGTGTCATGCAGGATTGCTGCACAGATGCCATCAGCATCGATGTGCATTTCGGCAAGGATCTCGGCAACCGCCACCGGATGCGTGATGTATGGCTCGCCGCTCTTCCGTATCTGACCGGCGTGAGCGTGGTCGCCCACTTCGAATGCCTTGTGCACGCGCGCGAGATGCTCAGCCGGCAGGTATTCGGCCAAGCGCTTGTCGAGCGCCTTGAGCTCCTGCAGTCGGGTATCGGATTCGGGTGACAAGACGGCTTCCATCCCCTGAGTTTGCACAATTCCCCTTGTGCGTCAAACCAAGCCGGCCTTCACATTCACGCAACTGTCCGGAAGTTGCTCGGAACGGGGTGATTTTCATGTCGAGAATCAGCCGCCAAGCGCGGTCAAAGGCTCCTGAGAACGGCCTCAAACCCGTTGCCGAAGACGTAACACGTGTTCGCGAACTCGTCCGGACAGAAATCGCAAACATTGCC
>JBEIPT010000137.1:0-9050 GCA_040376895.1 Lysobacteraceae bacterium
ACGGCGAACGGGCGCTGCTGTGTGATCTCGACCGTACGATCCAGTCCTTGTCGGCGCAATTGCCTTTGGATCATCGCGATGTGTTGGCACTCAGCGGCACGTATCACAATCTGCTGAGGCGCTGGGCGCAGCCTTGAGACGGGGTCGTGTCGTTGATTGATGAGGCTTCATTCGACCAGTCGAGTCAGTCGGCCCGTTCGCGTACCGGCTTCTTGGCGAGTTTGCGCTGCAGGGTTCGGCGATGGAGTCCGAGGGCACGAGCCGCGCCGGAAACGTTGCCGTCGTGTTCGGCAAGGACTCGCTGCAGGTGTTCCCACTCCAGTCTGCGCGGATGAATTGGCGTTGTCGGAATGTCCGTTGCCGCGTTATGTTCCGGGAACAATGCCTGCAGAATTTCGTCGGCTGACGCTGGTTTCGGTCGATAGTCGTCGGCCCCGCGCTTGACGGCCTCGACGGCTGTTGCGATCGACGCATAACCCGTCAGCAACAGAATCGCTGCATCGGGCTGTTTCTGGCGCAGCGTGGGAAGACAGAGCAGGCCACTGTCTTCACCGATCCGCAAGTCGAGGACAATCCCGGCAAAGTCCTGCTCGGAAGCTGCAGCAATGGCTTCGTCGACAGTGCAGGCACGAGTGACAACAAAACCGCGACGGTTCATCGCGCGCTGCAGGATATCCAGAAACGCGTGGTCGTCATCGACGATCAGAATGGCGGGCATCTCAAGTCACGCCGTTCAGTGCGGTCCAAGGCAACCGTAATCGTGATTCGGTCCCGCCACCGTCACGCGTTCGCTGACGCAATTCACCGCCAAACCACTCCAGCGCCGCGTTGGCCAAGGCCAGACCCCAGCCCAGCCCATCCGGTTTATCACTGATGCCGGGCTGGGATGGCCCGGGACGACCCATGCCTCGGTCAAGCACGCGCAATTGCAGGAACTCGGAGCCATCCGGTTCGGCGATCAGTAGTATTCCGGTCTCCGAACGGATACTGCAGGAGTCGGCGGAGTTGTCCAGAAGATTGCCGATGCTCGCTTGAAGGAGCGGCGGCAGACTGACCGTTCGGCCGGTGATTGTCGGATCGATGTGAACCGTCAGGGGAACTGCAGGACGCAGAAGGGCAGCACGCTCCGCCAGACGAGCCATGGCAGATTCAATCGGCTCTGCTGCGGGTGTCGTCGATTTCGCCGAATCCACCAGCCGGCGCAAGGCTTGGCGCGCGTGGTCCAGTTGTCGACCGAGGATGTCGAGATCCGCTTGCAGCGCTTCGCCGCTCGAGGGCGCCTCCCGCAGTTCATCGACCAGCAATGCCATCGTGGCCAACGGCGTGTTCACCGAGTGAGCTGCCATGGCAGCCTGCAATGCCAATGCGTGCAAACCCTCGTCGCGCAAACCCCGTTCCCGCTCCCGGCTCAAGGCTTCGCTGTGTGAACGCAACAGCGCGGCCAGCCGCAATCCGAAGGCGGACAACACGGCCATGCTGAGCAGGAAATTCACGCCCATGCCCGCCAAGTGCAGGTCGAGTGCGCCCTGGCCATGAACATGGGGCAAGGGTGGCGCCCAAGCGCCAAGAATGCCGTAGCCCATGATGCCGGCCAGCGCCAGGCAGATCACTCTGGAGGCCTTGAGGACGGTTGCCGTCAACGCCACAGGCAAGAGATAGAGCATCGTGAACGGATTCATGACCCCGCCACTGAAATACAGTGCCCAGGTCAATGCGCTGATATCCAGGGCCAGCCCAGCCAGAACTCTCGGTTCGGTTGCCGCTGAACGTGACCGGCGCCAGGTCAGGAGCGCGTTGCCGACGGCGAGTAAAATGACTCCGCCGGTCAACAGGTGCCAGGGCAGGGCAAGCTGCAGTTGGCGAGCAGCAAACAAGAGGCTGATCGTTTGACCCGCGACCGCGCACCAGCGCAGGCCGTATAGGGTGGTTTCGAGTTCGCTCAGTGCGGTGCGATTCATGGCCAACAAGGTTAGCCCGTCGGTTTCATGAGCTGCAATGATCGTTTCGTGGTGTTCATGCAGGTGCGACGCTTTGACGCATAGGCAACCTTCAGGCGGAACTTTACGCTGGTTGGCTTCGTAACCAGCCCATCTGCCCATGCGATCTTTCTCCCAGCGTCTTGCTCCGATTCACCGGTTTCTTGTGTGGGGCAGCACACTTGTCTTGGCGGTGTGGACCTTGTCCGGCTTCCTGCATCCCTTGATGTCCTTGCTGGCGCCACGCGCTGACCGATCGTCACCGCCACCGTTGTCGATCGAACCGGAAGTTCTGCCCATGGGCTGGGCCGCTTTGGGCGCCGCGCAGGGCGACGCCGTGTTGGTCCGAGTGGTGCCTGGTCCGGACGGGCCGCTGTGGCAACTCACGGACAATCCTCAATCGGAACGTCGATACATTGGCATCGATGGCAAACCGTTTGCCGGAGGCGAGACTGCCTACGCGCGATGGCTCGCCGAATGGTATTTGGGCGAGGGCACTGAGCTCACCAGCATCACTCTGCAGACCCGATTCGATGACGCCTATCCCTGGGTGAATCGGCTCTTGCCGGTGTGGCGCGTCGAAGTCGGTGGCGCTCAACCCCGAACCGCCTGGTTGCATACCGAAACCGGCTCGTTGGCATCGCTTGGCGATCCCCGGCGTACAGTGTTGCAGTCATGGTTTCGCGCTTGCCACACGCTCGATTGGCTCGACGGTCTTGAGTGGCTTCGGGTCGTGCTGATTGTGCTGGCGATGGTCAGTGTGCTCGTGCTCGTGGGCACAGGAACCGTCCTGTTTGCTGCGCGATCCGGCGGAAACAGCGGGAGACGATGGCATCGTCGTCTCGGGATCCTGGTTGCCCTGCCGCTTGTTCTGATGGCAGGGAGCGGACTGCTGCACGTTTTGGTGTTTGCGGGCCCGGCACCCGACCGCGGTCTGGTTTTGCCGCCCCGACTTCCAGAGTTGCCGGCATCGCCGGAATTCCCTTCCGACACCGGTCTTCTCAGCGACCTGGCCGTTCGGGCCGAGGGCGATCGTCTGATTTGGGTCCACCGTGGCCAAGCCAATCCGGATTGGCGCATTTCGGCGCTTGGCGAAACGATCGAATTCGAATGGGACGAGCTGCTCGAAGTGCAAGCCACGCGGGTCCTTGGTGCACCGCCCGAACGCATCACCGTGGCGCGTCACTTCAGTCCGGATTACGACTTCAGAAATCGACGCTTGCCGGTTTGGATTGCCGTCAACGCGGCGGGTGATCGAGTTGCGCTGGATCCATTCACCGGCCAGGAGGTGGATCGCCAAACCTCGATACTGCGTGCGGAAGGCTGGATTTTTTCCCTCCTGCACAAATGGCAACCAGTCGCCATGGTTACCGGCAATCCGAAGTTGCGCGATCTGCTTCAGGTGTCCTGGCTCGCGCTGGTTCTTCCCTTGGCGATTCTCGGCTGGCGCCTGCGCCTTCCCGCGCGGCGGCTGCCGACACACCCGAATTCCGTTTCCACCCCCAAATAGAACGCACACATGAAATGTCATACACGCCCCAATCCGCTCTCCCTGGCCGTACTCATCGTTCTGGCGATGCCAGGAATGGCAGTCGCGGAAGAATCCGATAACGAGCTTGGAACCATCGAGGTCACTGCCGAGGCCACCAGCCCTTCGGTATCGCAAGCGAAGGAACGGCTCAATGAACGTGCCGGCGCGACTGGCCTCGTTGATGGCGATTCGTATCGTCAAGGTCGCGTCAGCACGCTCAGTGATGCCTTGGGTTACGCGACCGGTGTGTTCGTGCAACCGCGCTTCGGTGCAGAGGAGGCGCGTATCGCCATTCGCGGTTCCGGCTTGCAGCGGACCTTCCACGGTCGTGGCCTCAAGGTGCTTCAGGATGGCGTGCCGGTCAATCTTGCCGATGGCGGTTTCGACATGCAGAGCATCGAGCCGTTGTCTACCCGTTACATTGAAGTGTGGCGCGGTGCCAACGCGCTCGAGTACGGTGCGGCGACACTGGGTGGCGCAGTCAATTTCGTGACACCCACTGGATACGATGCCGAAGGCTGGCGTCTTCGCGGGGAGGCTGGCAGTTATGGTTACGGCCGTTGGCAGGCGCAATGGGGTGGGCAATCGGGAGCGAACGACGGTGTCGTCAGTCTGTCGGGATTTGCACAGGATGGCTTTCGCGACAACGCCCCTCAGGAAAATCATCGCCTGTTCGCCAACTACGGAGTTCGCATCAGCGATGCACTGACGGCGCGCGTCTACGTCTCCAAGGTCGATACTCGATCGGCGCTACCCGGTTCCATCACGCGCGCTCAGTTTCTGGCCGATCCGCGGCAAGCGAATGCCGGCAGCGTGGTACTTGACCAACGTCGTGACTTCGATCTGGATCGACTCTCGGCCAAGCTGGTCTACGAGCCGTCCGAACAATCAGAGATGCAGGTGTCGTTCTACTACTCGGACAAGTTCCTCGATCACCCGATTTTCCAGGTGCTTCAGCAGGACAGCCAGGACCGCGGCATCGACGCGCGCTGGCGTTACGAAGGGGAATTGGGTGGCCGACGCAACGTATTGACAGTCGGTGCGAGTGTCGGTCGCGGTGATACCCGGGACGATCGGTTCATCAACCGGGGGCGTGCCAATCCTGACGATCACCGTGGAGCCAGAACCGGGCAATCGGATCAACGGGCTGACAACCGGGAAGTGTTCTTCGAAAACCAGCACTGGCTGAACCAGGAATTGGTCCTGGCGATCGGGGTCCAGGCACTCGATGCCGACCGCGAGTTCGTTGATTTGTTTCGTGCCGGAGGTATTGATCGCGGCTTCAGTGCCAACTACGACGGTGTCAATCCCAAGGTGGGATTGAGATTTCAGGCGAACGAAGATCTGGTGCTGTTTGGCAACCTGAGTCGGAGCACGGAACCGCCGAGCTTCGGCGAGCTCAGCGGTGGACCGAACATTACTCAAGTCGACGAACAACGTGCCGACAGCGTCGAGCTCGGAGTCCGGTTCGATGACGGAACCTGGAATGTGGATGCGGTCGCCTATCACGCCAGAATCGACGATGAACTCTTGGCGCTCAATGACGCACAGGGCAATCCGCTGGGTACACGCAACGCAGATCGGACAGTCCATCAAGGTATCGAACTGGGAACCAGTCATCGCATATCGGAACGTCTGTCCTGGCGTACCAACTTGCTCTTCAACGATTTTCGCTTTGATGGCGACTCGGTTTACGGCAACAATGATCTGGCCGGCATTCCTCGCCAGTGGCTGCGAAGCGAGCTTGCCTGGGCGCCCTTTGAAACATTGACAATCGCGCCATCGGTGGAGTGGGTGCCGTCGGACTATTTCGTCGACCATGCCAATACTTTTGAAGCACCAGGTTATGCAATCTGGGGCGTACGGGTCTCCGGTCAGGTCGGCACACGTTGGAACTGGTTCCTTGACGGTCGAAATCTGGCCGATCGCGACTACATTGCCACCACCGGGGTGATCGCAGATGCCCGGGGTCGCGACGGTGCGTATTTCCTGCCAGGGGATGGCCGCAGCGTATTCGGCGGGTTCGAAATGCGCTTCTGATGTCGCGGAGCGATTTCGGCCGGCAGTCCAGATCAAACGACTGCCGTGCAGGCAACAAAAAAGGCCAGCGTGTCAGCACGTTGGCCTTTTTGTCGAACGACTGGCGCGCCCGGAGGGACTCGAACCCCCGACCCTCAGGTTCGAAGCCTGATGCTCTATCCAGCTGAGCTACGGACGCGTGCTGTGCTTTTTACCACGAAGCACTTGTCGGTGGCGACAAGTGGATCGAATCCCGAGCAAGAAAAAAGCCGCGACCCGAACAACAGGCCGCGGCTTCGCTCTGGAAAGATTATTCCTTGGCGAGCAGGCTGCGGCTTCGCGCGTAGGCGAAGTACACGACCAGGCCAATGCCTGCCCATGCCAGGAAGAGCTTGATGGTGTACCAGCCCAAGCTCACGAACAGCAAACCGCAACCGGCCATGGCGAGCGGTCCGACGACCCAGATCATCGGGGTCCGGAACGGACGTACGCGTTCCGGCTGACGTGCACGCAGCATCATGACGCCCGCAGCCACCACGAAGAACGCGAACAGCGTGCCCGAGTTGGAAATGTCGGCCAACATATCAACCGGGAACATTGCTGCAAACAGCGACACGGCAATACCGGTCACGATCGTTACCACATGCGGCGTGTGGTACTTGCTGTGCACGGATGCAAAGGATTTCGGCATCAGGCCGTCGCGGGCCATCGTGAACAGGATGCGGGTCTGGCCGAAGATCATCATCAGGATGACCGAAGGCAGCGCGATGATCGCGGCACCGGCGACCCAGTTGCCGACCTGCGGGTAACCCAGGTTACGCAGGATGTAAGCCAGCGGTTCCTTGGAGTGCGACAGTTCACCACCCGGCTGTGCACCGGTCGAGCCGATCGCTGCATAGGCCACCAGCAGGTAGAACACGGTGCAGACGCCTAGCGATCCGATCAAACCGATAGGAATGTTCCGGTTCGGATTCTTGGTTTCTTCTGCAGCAGTCGAGACCGCGTCGAAGCCCACATAAGCGAAGAAGATCGATGCCGCTGCACCCAGAACGCCAACGCCTGAGAGCGGTGTGCCCCATCCGTTCGGCAGCATGGGTTCGAAGTTGGCGCCCTTCACCGCAGGCAGCGCCAGAATCACGAACACAGTCAGCGCAGCGACTTTGATCAGCACGAGTATGGACGTGACCTTGGCGCTCTTCGACGTGCCGATGACCAGCAACCACGTGATCAGCAACGAAATCAGGAAGGCGATGAGGTTGAACGTGCCCTGAGCCTTGACACCGTCCGGTGACGTGATCGTGTCTCCTGGGCCGGCGGTCAGTGCCAGTGGCAATCCATAACCGATTTCATGCAGGAATCCGTTTGCGTAACCCGACCAGCCGACGGCCACCGCACCCGCGGCGACCGCATACTCGAGAATCAAGGCCCAACCCACCGTCCATGCGATCAACTCGCCGAGCACGGCGTAGGAATAAGTGTAGGCAGAACCGGCGACCGGAACCATCGAAGCGATTTCGGCATAAATCAGAGCCGTCAGTGCACACACGATGCCGGCGATGATGAACGAGTACATCATGCCGGGCCCAGCCTTGTTGGCGGCCACTGCAGTCAGGACGAAGATGCCGGTGCCGATGATGGCGCCGATGCCGAGCATGGTCAGGTCGAAGGCGCCGAGCTGGCGTTTCAGGCTGCGTTTCTCGGCTGTCGCGAGAATCTGGTCCAGCGGTTTGACGCGATCAAAAAGCATCCGTGTACTCCGGTCTTGGTAAGTCTTGTTGTTGCGGAACCACGCCGGAACCGCCGACGACTCCCTCGTCCGAAGGTTGGGCCCAGGTGGCTGTATTGTGTGTCGGGTTGCTTCGGAAATCCCTGCGCAGGGTGCCTGCCGGGATTCTCGGGTGCATCCAAACCGCTCGCTAAGATACGCACGAACCCGTCAACCGGCAAGAGGATTCCGTGATACCACCGTTTGAAAACGCACAGAAGCAAGTCCTGACATGGCTGGCTGGGACCAATACTTCCTCTGACCTCGATCAGGAGACCCTCGAATTCTTCCGTGACTTTGCACGCTCGAGTTCGGCCTGCTGTGATCGGACACATGGTGTGGGGCACTTCACCGGCTCGGCTTTTGTGGTGAGCGCCGACGGCGAACGAACTCTGCTGACCCACCACCGGAAGCTGAATCGGTGGCTGCAGCCGGGTGGACATGCCGATGGGGATGGAGATCTGCAGTCCGTCGCTTTGCGCGAGGCCATCGAAGAAACCGGCCTGTCCGAGCTTGAAGTCGGCGCCATGATCTTCGACCTCGATCGGCACTGGATTCCCGAGCGCAAGTCCGAACCGGGGCATTGGCACTACGATGTTCGGTTTCTCGTGCGCGCCACCGGCAGTGAAGAATTCGTCATCAGTGTGGAGTCGAACGACTTGCGATGGTGGCCGATCACGTCAGTCGCCACCGATGAAACGTTCGATCCCTCGCTCCGAAGGATGGCTGAACGTTGGTTGCAGCGCCGGAGCATTGCGGCGGATTAAAGGCCAACCAAGAAAAAACCGCGCCCGAGGGCGCGGTTTTTCAAATCCTGCGATGAACTGCAGCGGTGGCGTCGATCAGGCTGCCGAGGTGCGACGAAGCGCCACCAGACCCATACCCAAAGCCGCCAGGATGACCAGCCATCGGCCGAGATCGCTGATCGCCGGGACCGACGACGCAACGCCTGCGGTACCGACAAGCGCGAACGCGAAAGCTTCGCCACCCGAGCCCGTGCAGTTCATCGTGCCATTGAACGACCCGATACCTGCACTGCTGAACGAAACAGTCGTCGACGATGATCCGCCGGCCGGCAGGTTGAGCACCAGCGGACTGGCCGAGAACTGTGCCGGTGTCGGTGCAGTACACGTCACGGTTGCTGCCGCAACGCCTGGATTCGTGAACGTGATGCCGGACGTGGCAGCAGCGCCGCCTGCAGTGACCTGGTTGAACGTGATCGTGGCCGGCGACGGTGGCGTCGACGTGATGGGTGCGGTCGCTGTGCCCGACAAGTCGTACGTGAACGATTCACCGTTCGAACCGCTGCAGCTCAGCGTCCCGTTGAACGTGCCCGCCGTGGCGCTGGCAAACGACACGGTGGTGGCCGCCGTACCGCTTGCACCGGGAACATTGATCACCGTCGGGTTCACCGTGAACTGCGTGGCCGCAGGCTGCACACAGGTTACTGTGCCCGCCGCCAGGTTGGTATTCGTATAGGTGATCGATGCAGTTGTAGCGGCGCCGCCGGATACGTGCTGTGGCAGGGCGAGTGCGCCAGAAGGCGGATTGGAGGTCATGGGCACTACCGCCCCACCCACCACGCCGCTCAGCGAAAACAGCAGGTCCGGTGCAGCGCCGCCGCCGACACCGCAGGTCGTCGCAGGTGTGTAGGTTGTGCATCCGGAGGTGAAGCCATCCCCTGGGTTGCGCCAAACCGATTCGGAACCCGATTGGACGGTCCGGTTGGACCAGAAGTGTTGGCCCGAGGCAGCGAAAT
>JBEIPT010000068.1:0-12088 GCA_040376895.1 Lysobacteraceae bacterium
GCCGGTGGGCTGGAACAACCGCTGGCGGTGCCCGAGAGTGGCGGCGGCATGTTGTCTCCGGATGGCCTGGCTTTTGTGTACACGCCGATCGATCGGGACTTCCGCTCTTGGAAACGGTACCGCGGCGGCCGTGCGCAGGATGTCTGGGTCTATCGTCTCGACACCAACGACGCGCAGCGAATGACCACGTTCGCCGGCAGCGATCATCAGCCAGTGTGGATCGGTGACCAGATCCTGTTTGCATCCGATCGTGACGGCACCTTGAACCTGTATGCGATGCCGGCCAGCAGCGCCGAGCCGCAAACGACGCCGCAACAGATCACGAAGTTCACTGACTTCGATGTTTTGTGGCCGAGTGCCGGTGCCGATGCCGTCGTGTTCGAGCAAGGCGGGGCATTGTGGCGCTTGGACGGTGGCGCGGGAGATCCGGTTCGCCTCGACATCGACGTGCCGGGCGAATATCCGGAGCAGCAGCCGATGATCAAACCGGTTGCCGAGTTCATCGAGAGTTTTGATCTGGCGCCCAATGCGGCGCGTGTCGTGTTCTCGGCTCGCGGTGAACTGTTCAGTGTGCCTGCGAAGGACGGCGTGGTGCGCAATCTCACGAACACACCGGGTGTGCGCGAGATGTCCGTCACTTGGTCGGCGGATGGGAAACAGCTGGCCTACCTCAGTGATGCCAGCGGCGACTACGAGATCTACGTGCGACCTGCACAAGGCTCGGGTGCGGCACGCAAGCTGACCACCGGCAACGACGCCTGGATCAACCGTTTGAGTTTCTCTCCGGACTCGCGCTTTCTGGTGTTCAGCGACGAGCGCAAGCGTCTTCGTCTGCTGGAAGTGGCGACCGGCAAGATTGCCGAAATCGACCGTTCGCGGATGGACGGTTTCGATGGCATGAGTTTCTCCCCTGACTCTCGTTATCTGGCGTACACCAAGACCTCCGACAACAGCGTGCTGTCGATCTGGATCTACGATATTGCCGAAGGCGCCACCAAACGATTGCTGGACGATACCCGGCCGAATTTTTCGCCAAGCTTTGATCCGAACGGGCGTTATCTGTACTTCCTGTCGAATCGCGACTACCAGTTGACGAACAGCGCCTACGAGTTCAACTACCTGTATACCGACGCCACCCGCGCGTACGCACTGAGCCTCAACAACGATGTGCCGCCCGTGTTTGCGCAGAAGAGTGACGAAGCCCTTCCCGAGCCTGCGCCCGAGAAGGCGGCGAGCAAGCAGCTGCATATCGACTTCAACGGTGCCGACCAGCGCGTTGAAGCGCTGAAAATGCCGAACGGTACCTACTTCGCGCTGGCGGGAATGCCGGACGGTGTGCTGATTCTGGCTCAGGGTCAGCCGGGCGGCGAGGGCGGCAGTGTATTGAAGCGTTACCTGCTCGATGGTCACGAAACGAAGGACGTCATTCACGGTGTCAATCGGTTCGCGTTGTCGGGCGATCACAAGAAGCTGCTCATCAGCAAGGGTGCTCAATGGGCGATCATCGAACCGTCACCGGGTCAGGATCTGTCGAAGTCCGCGTTGCGGACGGAACAAATGGAGCTTCGCATCGACCCTGCCACCGAGTGGCAGCAGATGTTCGTCGATTCCTGGCGGATCCTGCGCGACTGGTTCTACGACCCGGGCGTTCATGGTGGGATGGAACGATGGAACACCATCCGCGCGCGTTATGAGCCGCTGGTTGCGCATGTCCACAACCGGCGCGATCTGGACTACCTGCTGCACGAACTCGCCGGTGAAGCGAATGCCGGTCACGTGTACGTCGAGGGTGGCGACTTCCCGAGCCTGCCGCGCAAGGCGGGCGGATTCCTCGGCGCCGAATTCGACACCGATGCCAGTGGCTTTTTCCGCATCAGCAAGATTTTCCCGGGCGAAAACTGGGCCGAAGAGTTCCGTTCTCCGCTGACCGAAGCAGGCGTGCGCGCCAAGGTGGGTGACTTCCTCATCAGCGTCGACGGGGTGGCGGCGAACACGGTCCAGAATCCTTATCAGCTGTTCGAAGGCAAGGCCGGTCGGGTCGTGGAGATCCGGCTCGCGAGCACGCCGGCGGTCGATGCCGGTTCGATCCAGCGCGTGCGGCTGCAGGACGATGAGCGCTGGTTGCGGTATCTCGATTGGGTCCAGACGCGTCGTGCCATGGTGGACCGTTTGAGCGGGGGCCGCATCGGATATTTCCATTTGCCGAACACGGCTGTCGAAGGCAACCGCGAACTGGCGAAAGGCATGTTGGCATACGCCCACAAGGACGCGCTGATCATTGACGATCGTTACAACGGTGGTGGCTTCATCCCGGATCGGATGATCGAACTGCTGGCGCGCAAGCCGCTGAATTACTGGAAACGTCGCGAGCTCGATCCACAGGCCACGCCGCTGCTGCATCATGACGGCCCGAAAGCGATGCTGATCAATGGTCTGTCGAGTTCCGGCGGTGATGCGTTGCCGTATTACTTCAAGAAACTGAACCTCGGTACGGTGATTGGCACGCGGACCTGGGGTGGCCTGATCGGCATCAGCGGCAACCCGGGACTGGTGGACGGTGGTGCGATTCTCGCCGCGACGTTCCGCTTCATGAATACCGAAGGGCAGTGGGCAGTCGAGAACGAAGGCGTGAGCCCGGATATCGAAGTGATCGATCGACCGGATGCAGTAGCCGCCGGTCAGGATCCATCGCTGGAGAAAGCCGTCGAGGTTCTGCTGAAGGAACTGGACGCAAATCCGCCGAAACCGGTAGTGGCGCCGCCCGCGCCAACCGAATTCCGGTGACCATTCCCTGCTCGATGCTGTTTGTCGGGTTCATGATGTGACCATGGACCCCGACAAACCCATCGAGCAAGGCCTGAGTTCGGAAGCGGTGCAGAAGCGCCGGATCACTTCCGGCTGGAACGAATTGCAGAATCCGGACCGGCGCAGCACCTGGAAACTGCTCTACAACGTGCTCGCCGAACCGATGGTGTTGCTGTTGCTGAGTGCGGCCGGGATTTACCTGCTGCTCGGTGAGGCCAGTGACGCGGCGGTCCTCGGATTTTCGGTGTTCATCGTGGTGGGTCTCACGCTGGTGCAGGAGTGGCGCTCGGAGCGTGCGCTGCGCGCCCTGCGCGACTTGGGCAGCCCACGCGTCCGAACCTGTCGCGACGGGCAATGGATCATCATTCCCGGACGCGAATTGGTTCCCGATGATCTGGTCGAACTTGCCGAGGGCGACCGTGTCCCGGCCGACCTGTCGATTCGTTCGGCTGCCAACCTCAGGATTGACGAATCGATGTTGACCGGCGAGTCCATGCCGGTCGAAAAGTCTGCGACCTCTGCAACAAACCCTGCCGAGGCCATCCAGCTGTTTGCTGGCACGCTGGTCGTGGCCGGACACACGCGAGCAACGGTGGTCAGCATCGGTGCCCAGACCTCAATGGGTCGGATCGGGCGAAGTCTCGGTGAGGTGCAGACGCCACCGACGCCGCTGCAGATTGAAATGCGCCGGCTCGTGGTGTTGTTCGGGGTGCTGAGCATCGTGGCGAGTACCTTGCTCGCGGTGCTGTACGGTTTGATGCGCGGCGATTGGATGCAAGCCTTGCTGGCTGGCGTCACGCTTGCGATGGCCGTGATTCCTGAAGAGTTTCCGGTGGTGTTGACGGTCTTCCTCGCGCTGGGTGCGTGGCGCATGGCCCGGCAGAAGGTCCTCGTCCGGCGTTCCGCCGCAATCGAAGCGCTGGGTGCAGTGGGTGTGTTGTGCACCGACAAGACCGGTACGTTGACCGAGAACCGTATGGCGCTGGCCGAACTGGTCGTTGATCCGACCGAAAATCCGCGTGTTGCCGAAACGGCGCTGCTTCGACAGGCCGCACGCGCCAGCAACACGGCCACACGCGATCCCATGGATCGGGCGGTACTGGATCGGGCAGGGCAAAACTCTGTGCCGGTCGACGCGAATCGACAACCGGTGCGGACCTATCCGCTGGGCACGATGCCGGTGTTTGCCCAGGTCTGGCGCTCGGACCTGGACGGTGGCACCGAGCTGGCGCTGAAGGGCGCGCCGGAAGTGGTGTTGTCGCTGTGTGGTCCGGACACCGGACACAACGTTGCGCGGCTGGCACAGATTCAGGCCATGGCTGGCCGTGGCTTGAGAGTATTGGGTGTTGCCGCGGCCACATGCCGGGCAGATCAGGGCTTGCCGGATCGGCTCGATGCACTGACCTGGCAGTGGCAAGGTTTGCTCGGGTTTGCCGACCCCTTGCGTGCCGATGTGCCGGCTGCAGTCGCCGAAGCGCAGGGTGCCGGCATCCGCGTGCTCATGCTGACCGGGGACCACGTGGATACCGCGCGTGCAATTGCCCGTCAGGCAGGATTGGGGGCCGAACCGCGGATCGTGGCCGGACAGGATCTGGACGCCTTGTCGGATACCGAACTCGGCGCGCTGCTGGCGCGAGTCGATGGTTTTGCTCGCGTCCGGCCGGAACACAAACTCCGTATCGTGCGGGCCCTGGCAGCGGCAGGCCAGGTGACGGCGATGACCGGTGACGGGGTCAACGATGCGCCGGCACTGCAGGCGGCAACGGTCGGGGTGGCCATGGGCCAGCGCGGGACTGAAGTGGCACGTGAGGCTGCCTCGATCGTGTTGCTGGATGATGACTTCAGTTCGATCGTCCGCGCGGTTCGTCTGGGTCGCGCGATTTACGAACGTATCGTGCAGGCCTCAGGTTACATCGTGGCGGTCCACGTGCCGATTGCCGGCTTGGCCCTGATGCCGCTGTTTGTGGATGCACCGCTGATCCTGCTGCCCCTGCATGTGGTGTTCCTTGAGTTGATCATCGATCCGGCGTGTTCGATCGTGTTCGAACGTGAGCCCGTACCGGCCCACATCATGTCCCGGCCGCCCAGGCCGCCGGAAGGGCGCCTGCTTCGGGCCAAGACCCTTCTGTCGAGTCTGGCCCAGGGGGTGCTGGTCCTGCTGGCCTGTGTGCTGGTTCATACCCTGGCAGGGCAGGCGGGTCTGCTGCCGGGTGAGCAGGCCGGGCTGACTTTTGTGGCGCTGGTGGCCGGCAATCTGGCCCTGATTTTCCGGTTCCGGGCCGGTGCCGGGACCTGGCAGGCGGTCACCACAGCGAACCCGGCACTGATGTGGGTGCTGGCCTTGACCCTTCCAGGACTCGCGCTCGTGGCCATGAACGAAACCGTGGCCACATGGTTCGGATTTGCCCCGCAACGTCTGGACGCCTTCCTGCTCGCGCTGGCGGCGCCGGTCCTGGTGGTGGCCCTGCTGGACGGGATTCTGCGCCGAACTGGCTCCAAACAAGCGTTTGCGGCATAATTTCCGGGTTCCGCGGCCGGCTCCGGCTGCGACTTCCATCAGCCCAGCCCAATCAGCCCGCCTAAGGAAAATCCCATGCGTGATTCGTTCTCCGTCCTCGATACGCTGTCGGTCGGTGGCCAGTCCTACCGTTACTACTCGTTGGCCAAGTTCGGCCAGAAGTTCGACATCAAGCGCCTGCCGTTTTCGATGAAGATCGTGCTCGAGAACCTGCTGCGTTTCGAAGACGGTCTCAACATCACGGCCAAGGAAGTCGAGGCAGTTGCCCACTGGGATGCCAAGGCCGAGCCGGATACCGAAATCAGCTTCATGCCGGCACGTGTGGTGCTGCAGGATTTCACCGGCGTGCCCTGTGTCGTCGACCTTGCGGCGATGCGTGATGCCGTCACGAAACTCGGCGGCAAGCCGGAACAGATCAACCCACTGATCCCGTCGGAACTGGTCATCGACCACTCCGTGCAGGTCGACAAGTTCGGCACCAAGACCTCGGTCGACGAAAACGTCGACATCGAATTCGGCCGCAACGGCGAGCGTTACTCGTTCCTGCGCTGGGGCCAGAAGGCGTTCCGCAACTTCAAGGTCGTGCCGCCGCGCACCGGCATCGTGCACCAGGTCAACCTGGAGCATCTGGCGCGTGTGGTCATGGTCGGCGAGAAGGATGGCGAGCAGATCGCCTTTCCGGACACCGTCTACGGCACCGACTCGCACACCACGATGATCAACGGTATCGGCGTGCTCGGTTGGGGCGTCGGTGGCATCGAAGCCGAGGCGGCCATGCTTGGCCAGCCGTCGTCGATGCTGATCCCGCAGGTCGTCGGCTTCAAGCTCACCGGCAAGATGCCGGAAGGCGCGACCGCCACCGATCTGGTGCTCACCGTCACGCAGATGCTGCGCAAACACGGTGTGGTCGGCAAGTTCGTCGAGTTCTTTGGCCCGGGTCTCGACCATCTGGCATTGGCCGATCGCGCCACGATCGCCAACATGGCTCCAGAATACGGCGCCACCTGCGGCATCTTCCCGATCGACGACGAAGCACTGGCGTATCTGCGCCTGTCCGGTCGCAGTGACGACCAGATCGCCCTGGTCGAAGCGTATGCCAAGGCCCAGGGCCTGTGGCGCGATGCCGGCGCTGCCGACGCCGATTACAGCGCTGTGCTTGAGCTCGACATGGCGGCTGTCCGGCCGTCGCTGGCTGGCCCGAAGCGGCCGCAGGACCGCGTGTTGCTCGAAGCCGTCCAGGGGAACTACCTCGACAACCTGAAGCCGATGGCGGAAGCCCGTGCGGCCAAGACCAAGGCGACGACGCCGGGTTCGGCATCGGTCAATGGCGCCTACGATCTGAAGGACGGCGCTGTGGTCATTGCCGCCATCACGTCCTGCACCAACACGTCGAATCCGGCGGTGATGCTGGGTGCCGGCCTGCTGGCGCAGAAAGCGGTAGCCAAGGGCCTGATGGTCAAGCCCTGGGTCAAGCCTTCGCTCGGCCCGGGTTCGCTGGTGGTCACTGATTACCTGAAGAAAGCCGGCGTGATGGACGCGCTGGAAGCACTCAAGTTCAATGTGGTCGGTTACGGCTGCACCACGTGTATCGGCAACTCCGGCCCGCTGCCGGTTGAAGTCAGCAAGGGCATCGCCGATGGTGACCTTGTGGTCGCTTCGGTGCTGTCCGGCAACCGCAACTTCGAAGGCCGCGTGCATTCCGAAGTGAAGATGAATTACCTCGCATCGCCGCCGCTCGTCGTGGCATACGCCATTGCCGGAACGGTCGACATTGATCTGACCAAGGACGCCCTGGGCACCGGCAAGGATGGTCAGCCGGTTTACCTGCGCGACATCTGGCCGAGCAACAAGGAAATCTCCGACGCCATCCTGGCCACGATCGGTCCCGACATGTTCCACAAGAACTACGCCGACGTGTTCAAGGGCGACAGCCGCTGGAACCAGGTGCAGAGCCCGGAAGGCGATCGTTACCAGTGGGACGACGTGTCGACCTACATCAAGCATCCGCCGTACTTCGAGGGCATGACGATGGCGGTCGGCAAGATCAACGACATCCACGGCGCGCGCGTGCTCGGTGTGTTCGGCGATTCGATCACGACCGACCACATCTCGCCGGCAGGCGACATCAAGGCAACCAGCCCAGCCGGAACGTTCCTGCAGGGCCGTGGTGTCACGAAGGCCGACTTCAACTCCTACGGCGCACGTCGCGGCAACGACGACGTGATGGTGCGCGGCACGTTCGCGAACATCCGCATCAAGAACCTGATGCTCGGTGGTGAGGAAGGTGGCAACACCGTTCACGTGCCAAGCGGCGACAAACTGTCGATCTACGATGCAGCGCTCCGTTACAAGCAGGAAGGTACGCCACTGGTCGTGCTGGCCGGCAAGGAATACGGCACCGGCTCGTCGCGTGACTGGGCAGCGAAGGGCACCATGCTGCTCGGTGTCAAAGCCGTGATCGCCGAAAGTTTCGAGCGTATCCACCGTTCGAACCTGGTCGGCATGGGCGTGTTGCCGCTGCAGTTCGTCGATGGCCAGAACGCACAGACACTTGGCCTGACCGGCAAGGAAACATTCGAGATCGCCGGTCTCAACGACGGTGCGGCGAAAGAAATCGAAGTGGTCGCCAAGGGTGAAGCCGGCGACATCCGCTTCAAGGTCAAGGTATTGCTGGCCACGCCGAAGGAAGTGGAGTTCTACCGCCACGGTGGATTGCTGCACTACGTTCTGCGTCAGCTCGCAGGCGCCAAGGCGGCCTGATTCGCTTTCAATCGTTGATGCAAGAAGCCGGGCAGAGATGCCCGGCTTTTTTGTTGTTGTGATTGCCCACCGCGTTCAACCCTCCCCGAACATCGGGGAGGGCCGATCCGGTGCAGTCCGAAACTTCGTGGCATCGCGGCTGAAGCCGCTCCCACAGATGAGAGCTTGCCGCTGGTTTTCATCAGGAACATGCCACCAAACCTGACCTGTGGGAGCGGCTTTAGCCGCGATGTGACGATGCCTGGACAGTGCAGCCCTCCCGGATGTTCGGGGAGGGTTGAGAGGGATTCAGGCAAACACTTCGCTCCCACAGTCGTTGCTTCCGCGAATCTGCGCCTCAGCGAGACGGGCAAGTCACCACTTCACCGGCCGCATTTGTGCACGTGCCGGTGTGGTTCACGCCTTCATTCGAATACTGCGTGTCACCCTGATAACTGTTGCCGGTCTGGGCATTGGTTGCCTGGGTATTCCGCGAGCCGGTAAACGTGCCATCGGCGTTGACGGTCGTTGAACCCGAAGACTGCGCTGTGCCTTGGGTGCCACTCGCCGCAAAGCCGCCGGTGCGAGTGCCGGACCCATCCGCATTCCGTTGGAACGCGCCGCCGCGTGCCGCGGTGCCGCCGTTGGTGGTCTGTACGGCACCGCCACTGGCGCCGGCCGCATTACCCTGGCCGTCCGTCGTCACGGCACCGCCGCGGGCGAAACGGCCGTTGGCTCCACTTGCCGCTGTCGCGCTGCCTGCCGTGACACCGCCCTGGGCATTCGGCTTGGCGCCGGCGACTCGCGAACGGGACTGTGCTTCGACATCTACGCTGGCAACAAACAGGGCGAGGGCGGCGAGGGAAACAAGGATCTTCTGCATGAGGTTCTCCGGAATGGAATCGTAAAAGGCCGGCGGTGCTCCCGCCGGCAGGGCAAATCAAGGCGTGGGGTCGATCAAGGCGCCTGGTCGATCAGGTCGCCGACAAAGGCATGAAGCCGCTTCGCGCGTTCCATTTTCTGGGCGAGCAGGGCGCGCACTTCGGCTTGCTGGCGTTCGTCCAGACTGTCGTAGAACGCCATCCGCTGGTCGCGCAGGCTGCGTGCCTCGGCGACCAATGCCAGCAGCGTGCGGTCGGCTTCGTTGGCGATCTGATGCAGGTCGGCGTCTGGAGCCAGCAAGTCGGACTGCGTGTCGTTCAGCAGGACGCCCACTTCAGAGTGTGCTGCCCTGCGGAAATTGCGCTGGTCGGCAAGCAGTTGCTGCAGTTGCTGGCGTTGGTCGGTATCGAGGTCCAGCCGGTTCAAGGCGGCTTCCTGCTTTTCCAGCCAACGCGCTGCGAAGGAATGTTGCTGCGCCAGGCTGGATCCGGCGACGGTGAGGGCCAGCGTCGTGATGCCGGCCAGGATCAGGCTGCGGGATTTCATGAAGACTCCGGGTTGGGGCGCCACCGGCTTGGTGGCAGAGACAGATTGCGCTGAAAATGCCAATGGCCGATGTCTGGCCCGCTGCCGTTTGTAAGCGGATGTGAATGGTTGGCCCGGCAGCAACAACTGCTTGCACGATGCCCTTGTCGCCGCGGGTTCCGGCGGCGATAGTCGAAGCCATGGACGAGACCCATTCCCTGTTGCTGGTCGATGACGATGCGCGGCTGACCGATCTGGTTGCGCGGTATCTGAAGGAACACGGTTATCGCGTGCGCGAAGTCGCGAACCTCGCCGGGATGCGACGCGCGCTCGCCGAACGGCATGTTGATCTGATCCTGCTGGATGTTGGGTTGCCTGATGGCGATGGCATCCGCGCGTGTCAGCAACTGCGCGCCGAGGGGGTCGATACGCCGATCGTGTTGTTGACCGCACGCGGTGACGAGATCGATCGTGTGCTGGGGCTGGAGTTTGGCGCTGATGATTACCTTTCCAAACCAGTCAGTCCGCGCGAATTGTTGGCCAGAATCCGCGCGCGTCTGCGCCGTGCCGCGCCAGTGGGTTCGGCCCCGCGCCAAGGTGCCGAGCCGGTGCGGTTTGGCGCGTTTTCACTGGATCTCGAACAACGCCAACTGAGTCGGGGTGATACCCCTTTGCGTCTGACCAGCGGAGAATTCGCGATTCTCGCGGCACTGGCCGAACACGCCGGCCGGCCCCTCACTCGAGACCACCTGATGAACCTGGCGCGTGGCGAAGACTACAGTTCCGCGGATCGCTCGATCGATGTGATGGTGTCGCGGCTGCGCAAACTCATCGAGGACGACTCCCGCCATCCGCGCTTCCTGCAAACCGTCTGGGGCGTCGGGTATGTGCTGGTTCTGAGTGGCACACCACGATGAGTCTGCGCACACAGATCTGGCTGATGTTGAGCGCCGTGGTGCTGCTGGCGTTTGTGGTGGCCGCGGTGCTGATGGCACAGCAGACGCTGTCCGGTGGCAGTCGGCAGGTGGCCGAATGGATCGACTTTGCCGCCCGACAGGCGGATGGCGCGCGGGCCCAGGACTATCGACAGCATCAGGATGGCCGAACGCCTTTGCTGATGACCCGCCACGACACACCTCCGGACGAATCTTCAGTGCTGCCCCTCGCTGTTGCGGTGGTCGCCGACCTGCGTGATTGGCGCGGTGCCGAAGCGGTCCGGATCGAAGGTGGCACACGCCCGACTATCTGGATTCAGAGCGAACGGCAACCCGGGCTTTGGCATGGCGTGCCTTTGCAGACGCTGCGCGGCAACATCGCTCGTGCATCCTGGTGGATCTTGCTGAGTTCGGCCTTGCTGATCCTGCTGGTCGGCGCGTGGTTTTCTGGCCGGATCACCCGGTCTCTGTCCGAACTCGCCGACGCCGCACCCAACCTCGTGCATGGCCAGTTGAATGTGGCGAAGTCCGCAGGCGGTTCGCGGGAAGTGCGGGTTCTGGCTGAGGCACTCGAGGCCGCAGCGGCGAGTGTGCATCGGCACTACCACGCACGCGAATCCTGGCTGACCGGCTTCTCGCACGACCTGCGTACGCCGATCGCCCGGCTCAAATTCGCGTTGGAGTTGGAACCAGCGCCGCTTCAGCAGCGTGCCGAGATCGACGCGAACCTCGACGAGATCGATCGTCTGCTGACTGCATTTCTCGACCTGCAACGGCATGGCCTGGATGAACCGGTGGTGTCGATCGACCTCGCGGAACTGACCGACCAGGTGGTGATTCGCTGCCGGATGTTCGGGCCCATCGTCTGGCAACGGCCGGAGGGAGTTGGGTTGATCAACGGTCGCCGCCTTTGTCTGGAGCGCGCGCTGACCAACTTGCTGAAGAATGCCTTCGATCATGGGGCGCAACCGATCTCCGTGCGTCTGGAACAGATGACCAGTGAGCTCCGGATCGTGGTTCAGAATGCCACTCGGAAGCAGCCGACCGACCACATTGGGTTCGGCATGGGTTTGGCTGTAGCGCGAACCATGGCCAGCCTGCATGGCGGAAGATTCGCCATCGTCGACGAAGATGGCACCATCGAGGCGAGTCTGGTCCTGCCTGCCTGAATGCCCATTGCCACTTGTGAACCTGAGCGGTTTTGTTCTAAACCAATCGCTCATTCTTGGTGTGGAGCGGCAACATGCGGCAGTGGTTGATGGGTTCGGTGTGCATGATCCTGGTCGTGACAGGTCTGTTCGCCATTCGCGGCGAACACAGGACTTGGCCGTTCGAGCGCAAGCTGCCGTACACAGACGCCGCCGCAGCCCTCGACCTGTATGTCCAGCAGCGGGCTCCTTTGGGCCAGCATGAAGTTCCTGCGCATCGATATCGCGAGGCTTTGAACGTTCGCGAAACCATGCAAAAGAGCCGTGCGCTGGGCGCACCCGACAAACTCGGCGCGCCGGTGTGGCAACAGGTCGGACCCGATCGTGTGGGTGGTCGCACCCGCAGTCTGATTTTCGACCCGGTCGATCCGCAGGTGATGTATGCCGGCGCAGTCAGTGGTGGGGTTTGGCGAAGTACCAATGCCGGCGACAGCTGGCAGATGACCAGCGATGATCTGGCGAATCTGGCCGTGACC